>JAQYWN010000217.1 GCA_029379265.1 Rhizonema sp. NSF051 | reverse complement strand
TCATAACAGTGGTATCAAGTACACAAAAGGATTATAGAGTGTGCTGTATTTAGCAGAAGTACAAAAACAGAAAGGCGGCTTGCTCGGTGGTGGCGGTAAAACTGAACTGAAACTGCTAGCTTGTCAGCGAACCGACCAGAGTTGGAGTACTGTGTCGGAAGAAGTCATCGGTACTGAGGAAGCTAGCAAATTAAACGATGGCGTACTCATACTGGTTGAACTGAATCCGAATCGTCAAGTGCAACGGATTCAAGAAGCCGGGCGTCCACTAGTTAACATTTTGCAAAATTTTTCCCGGCAGTTAGAAAAATTTAAGGTCAAAGAAGAAGAGATCAATCAGTGGAAGCAGTCACTTACGTTTCAAGCGCAAGAACTAAACCATCGCGAAATGGATATGGAAGCACGTTTGGAACAACTGCAAAACATGGAGGATGAGTTTCAAAACTTAGAAGCACAAAAACAGGAAGTTGAGACATCCCGCACAGGCATTGAGCGACTGCAAGAAGAAATTGAGCGCAAGCGTCAGGAACTCGAAGGCGCTTGGGAGCATTTGCGCGGTGAGCAACGTCTCCTCGAGGAGTTTAAAGCAGAATATCAACAAAAAGCCGGATTGGACGAGCAGCAAAGTCGAGTCCTAAGTGAGTTACTAGACAGCCTCTCTAATAGCGTTGCTCCTACAGAAATAGTCCAGGAACACCTCAATCTTGCCTTTGAAATCGTCAAAAGTCAGCAAGTTCTGCTTGAACCATACTCCCAACAACTACAGCAGCAAAAAACTACAGTTAACGAACAACAGTTGGAAGTTGATCGTCTGTCAAAATTATTGGTAGAGAGCCAAAATGAATGGCAGAAAGCTCAAAATTCCCTAGAACAACAAACTTCCCAGTTGAAACTGAATACAGCCGATTTCAACAGCAAGCAAGAGTATGTGCGGATGTTGAAAGAGCAGTTGCATTACCAGCAAAAATTATCTGAGCAAATTCGCTCCTCGGGGGCAATTGGTAATAGGGTGAAAACTCAGCCAGTTGATGTGAATGCTTTGGAGAAAATGTCTGTAGAAGAACTGCAAAAGTTGGTGCAAGACTTGCAGGAAAAGTTGGGGATTGACTCTAGTTTCGTTAACGATCAAGAACTTGAACTTACATTCAAGCAAAAAACTATTGAAGAATTACAAAAGAAGATACAGCAAGCATCAGAGCTAGATCTCAATAGTTTAGAAGCTGAACTAGTAGATGAAAAAGATCTCTCCCGAATGCTGAATGAAACTTTGGTGGGACAACGTCGTAATTTGTTAGAGCGTGAGGAATTTATCAAGCAACACCAAGTTGTACTGTCTTGGCGACAAGGAAATTCTCTTGTTTTTGGACTTGAAGAGCAAACAATTGATTTAAAACCAATTCTTTTGCAAATAGAAACATATCAACAACAATATTCCGAACAAATAGAAAACTTAGAAGTTGAGATGGGTCAGATACTTGCTAGTATCGAGCAAACACAACTTATTCTTGAGAAAGAAACTCAAGAACAGCAGATGAAGCGCCAAGAACTCCTTTCCATCGAACAACACTTGTTGTCCCTACAAACAACAACTGCTGAATCTTGGGGTCGGGTTCATCTTTATCAAGAGGTACTACAACCCATGCAAGATGGGCTGAAGGGGTTACAGCAGAAGTTACTTGGAATTGCTGAAGCTTTGGCGCAAGTCCAAGTCACTGGTGATTATCAACTCCAAGCTGTAACTCAAATGCGCCAAACTATCCTCAGTCTGATAGAATGAGCAGGAGCCAATTGCATGCAGTGCCATTCGCATGTTTGCTGTAGCAACATTTGTACAGCAGAACTTCGTTCAGTTATTCTTTGATTGAATAACAATCCAATCGCCTTCTGCTTTAGCTGTCATACCACCAGGAAATGGATCTGTTTGCGAACGGTTTGGTGCTGTGATTAGTGCTGTGAGTTTTTCGATGTGCTCAAAACTAGGGGCAGTATTTAGTTCTTGTTGCAATACCTGACGCATGACACGACGTTGTAGCGCCAGTGTTGCTTTCTGTAGTACACGACGATTTAGGCGTAAGGGTAATGGAGAGTCGAAAATCCCTTCGTTATCTCCCTCATTACCTTTACTCCACTCTCTAACGATCGCTTGTTCTCTCAACAGTTGAGCCGCTTGTTCTAAATATTCCACCTCTGCTTGTAGGAGTTCTGCTGTTTGGGCTAAAGCTGATTCAACTTGGGGGTTGAAATTTTCTTGCAAATATGGGATCAACTCTTGACGAATGCGGTTACGAGCGTATTTCTTATCTTGATTTGTGGAATCTTCCCAAATTGGTAGTTGGAAGTCTTGACAAAACTGTCCTGTTTGTGTGCGAGTTATTTCTAAAAGTGGACGTACTAAAACAATGCCATCAGTTAATGAGCGTTGCCAATTTAAAGCTTGTAAACCGTCTGCACCAGTGCCACGAATTAAATTGTAGAGTAGGGTTTCCGCGCGATCGCTCTGATTATGACCTGTCACAATGCTTTTGTAGTGATTGCTATTCGCGATCGCGCCTAAAGCTTGATACCGCCAATTACGTGCCGCAGCTTCACTATTTATCGGTTCTGTCGCAGTTTGTAAATAAAATGATATTCCCCAACTTGCAGCGAGACTCTCTACATGGTTGGCATTCGCTTGCGAGTCAGGACGCCAACGATGATCGCAATGGGCAATAGCTAAATGCCATCCCCACTTTGGTTGTAAATCTAACAGTAATTTCATCAAACACAAAGAATCCTGTCCACCAGAAACAGCAACTAATAACCGCTCGTTGCGTTCAAAGAGGTGGCGCGAGCGAATAGTTCGGTGTATTTTTGCATGAAGCGCAGTCCATTCCATTTCGTTACTTGGGCTACTGGTGCATCCGAAGCCCGTACAACCACATCTGCCACACCTAGCAGATTCGGTTTAATGAACAACCTTAGAAATATACCATAATATGATCTATACGTGTTTTTATTTCTTGTAAAACTTACTATGCCTTTCGTTTCCAAGCTGCGTCCTTATTTTCTCGTAAGCTTATTCCTCAGCTTCCTGCTCAGTGGAGTGCTGTTTTCAAGTAAATTCTCCAACGCTGCTACACCAACAGCAGTGACTCCAGTATCTAATATTTCCCTGACCAAAGGAGTGCGGAAAACAGTATTGAGCAATGGTTTAACAGTGCTCACCAAGGAAGTCCATACTGCACCTGTTGTGAGCGTGCAGGTATGGTATCGAGTTGGTTCGCGCAACGAGAAAGCGGGGGTAAATGGCATCTCCCACCAGCTAGAACATTTGATGTTTAAGGGTACCACTGACCGTCCGGTACAATTTGGGCGGTTGTTTAGTGCTTTAGGTAGTCAGTTTAATGCTTTTACCAGCTATGACGAAACCGCTTACTTTGGTACGGTGCAGCGTGACAAGTTGGAAGCGCTACTCACCTTAGAAGCCGATCGCATGGAAAGCGCTTTAGTTGGACCAGAGCAACTGACAAGTGAGAAGCGTGTGGTGATTTCAGAGTTGCAAGGATACGAAAATTCACCAGGCTACCGTCTCAGTCGGGCTGTTATGCGTGCTGCGTTTCCCAACCGACCCTATGGCTTACCTGTGGGAGGCACAAAAGCGGATGTACAGAAATTCACTGTGGAGGAAGTACGTAACTACTACCAGACTTACTACAGTCCCAGTAATGCCACTTTGGTCGTGACAGGAGATTTTGCTACTGAACCTGTTCTGAAAACAATTCAACAAAATTTCGGAAAGCTACAGAAACGTGGCAATGCGGCAACGGAGAAAGTCCCCGCAAGTCCTGCCGTATCTACGGTACCACAACCGCCCATTGTTCTGAAACAGCCAGGAAGTACAGCACTACTGCAAGCTATTTATCCTCTGCCAAATGTTAATCATCCGGATGTACCTGCGATCGATTTGATGGATGGCATCCTCACAGGTGGACGGAGTTCCCGGCTTTACCAAGCTTTGGTAGAATCTGGACTGGCAAGTTCAGTTGGTGCTAATGCTTCAGAACTCATCGAACCAGGTTGGTACGAAATTAGTGCTACGCCAGCGCCTGGTAAAGAATTGTCAAAAATTGCTACTGTGCTGCAACAGGAACTAGATAAAGTGCAGCAACAACCAGTGACAACAGAAGAGTTGAACCGGGCGAAAACACAATTACAAGCCTCGTTTATACTTAGCAATCAAGACATTAGCTCTCAGGCAACTCAACTGGGGTATAACCAAACTGTAGCTGGAGATTATCGGTATAGTGAGCGATATCTAGATGCCATTTCTAAAGTCACAGCAGCAGATATACAGCGAGTAGCGAAAACTTACCTTAGTCCTGCCAAACAAACCATCGGCTTTTTTGAACCAACCCAACTTAATGGGAAACCAGGAACTTCTAATGCAGGTACTGGTCGCACTGCTGAAAACTTTAGCCCCGGTAAGCCTGTCGATCCAGCAGAACTTGCTAAATACCTCCCCCCAGCGACATCAACGACTGATTCCACCAAGCAATCGCTACCAGAGCAATTTACTCTTAACAATGGGTTGAAAGTTCTCCTAATAGCTGACCACAGCGTTCCTAGCGTTAACCTCACCGGACAAATTAATGCTGGTACTGGATTTGACACAAATGCCAAAGCAGGGCTGGCGACTCTTACTGCCGGTAACTTGATGAATGGGACGCGGACGCAGAATGCTCTGACTTTGGCAAAAACTTTAGAAGATCGAGGAGCTAGCTTGGGCTTCGCTGCTGGTCGTGAGGGAGTCACTGTTGGTGGACATGGGCTATCAGCCAATTTACCGATATTGATTCAAGACTTAGCAGATGTGATGCAAAATGCTACCTTCCCTGCCAACCAATTGGAACTTAGCCGTCAACGGGCGTTAACGGGTCTGAAAGTTCTGCTAGACGACCCTCGTGGACTGGGAAGACGGGTATTCCAACAAGTCATTTACCCGGAAAATCATCCGTTTCATAGCTTTCCCACAGAACAAAGTTTAAAAAGTATTACTCGTGAAGATTTGCTTGGCTTCTATCAAGAACATTATCGACCGGATACAACAACAATCGCCCTTGTTGGCGACTTTGACCCAACTAAAGTTAAAGCATTGCTGAATCAGGCGTTCGATAAATGGCTTGCAAAAGGCAAGGCTCCCATTCTCAATATCCCGCCTGTCTCATTACCGCAAGCGACAACACGCCAAGACAAAGTGATTCCCGGTAAGGCAGAGGCTGTGACCTACATCGGTTATAACGGCATTTCACGAAAAGACCCTCGTTTCTATGCTGCCTCAGTACTGAATCAAATTTTAGGTGGTGATACCTTGTCCAGTCGGTTGGGGACTGAGGTGCGCGATCGCCAAGGTCTGACTTACGGTATTTACAGTGCCTTTGCCGCCGGCATCTATCCTGGTCCATTCTTGATCCAGATGCAAACTTCGCCAGGTGACGCCCAGAAGGCGATCGCCAGCACCCTAGCTTTACTAAAGCAGTTTCGAGAGCAAGGAGTCACGGAGGCTGAGTTGAACACGGCAAAACGCGCAATTACCAACAGCTACCCTGTAGATTTAGCTGATCCTAGCGATGTGTCAAGTATCATTTTAAGCAATTCTGTGTCTGGACTTTCTGCGTCGGAAATCCGAGATTTTCCCAAACGTATTAATGCGGTGACTTTGGCTCAGGTACAGCAGGCAATTCAGGAGTTTATTCAACCTGATAAGCTGGTCATTGTTACAGCCGGTCCTGGAGAAGCTGTACAAAAAAGTGGGCTCTAACTAATTGGATGAAGGATAAACTGTTTTTATCCTTCATCCAATTAGTTATTAAGTCAACGCCAAATTCTTTGTATAGCAACGGACACGAAGCTTAGGACAACAATCAATTCATCATGTACGAGCTTTGAAGGCATCTACAGCCGACTTGTCCTAACGGCTTTGGCTACTGCTATAACTTCGCATAGCTGCTTCTTCTGTAAAGTCTTTTAAGTAAAACGAGCGCGGCAGGACTCGAACCTGCGACCATTTGCTTAGAAGGCAAATGCTCTATCCAGCTGAGCTACGCACCCAGATAAAAACATTGGCTCGAGAATAGAGTCAATCAAGAATAGTATACTTATTCTCACAGCAAATTGCAATCAAAAATTGCAACTCTTATCTTGATAGAGCTAAGATCCAAGTCGCTAGCAAATGGATGTGCCTTGTTAAGGCAGCCAAGAGCAATTAGATCTCCTATATTTAGGTAAGCCTTTGTTGTCCTCCTTCTTAAAAACACGAGGCTTCCACACGTATCGGAGATTTTTAGGTGAGGAGTTATTTGCGAGTGTCATGTTTATTCTCAAACGGCAAGATGTTGAAATATCGACGATTGAACACCCAAAGCGGGAGCAGCAGGTACCGATCCTCCACTATCAGGGGCAAACTTTTAGATTGATCAGCATTTTTAAAGCTAACCAAGAAGAAGAAGCCAAAGCCTTGTGGAGAGAATTATCAGATAATCGAGGTAAAGCCTGCGTCTTGCTGGAGGAACCGGAAAGCTATAGCATTTGGGCGAAGATTCGTTTAGATCAGCTTGAGAGTGACACTGTTTCTCCTGGTAATACAAAAGTTTTAACTCTTGGCAGTATTTTCTTACTACAGGCAGTATATGTGGACATTGAAGAATTTCTAGGGACTCGGCAAGCGGGATTATTTGAGAAAGACATTATGCATGTGTTGCAGCAGGGGCAATTTCCTCAAGCATCCTCACCAGATGCCGTCAAACACTTGCTCTTCATGAACTTGGTTGAGGCACCTCAAATACCGAAATGGCAAGAAAATCATGTCATGACTCTCTTACAAGAACTGCATCGGTTAGCGAAAGCTTATTTTGGCAATACCAACTTCGTCTATCAAGCAGTTGATCGATTACAGGATATGCCAGAAGAAGAACGATTACTATTTAATAGTTGGCTAAATCAGTCTTCAGTGAGTAAACTGTGGCATTAGCACCACTGTAGTTTCTCCTAACATAGAATTGTTACGGTCGCAGTACACTTAACTTGTTTCAAGGTACAGACAGATGCTCCTGACACAGTTCATAAGCTAAAAGACTGCTAGAGTGGATTTGAGAGTGTGAATTTTTATGAGTAGCGTCTACAACAAGTCATACGGTCCTAAATCCATGTTCACCACTCAGAACATCATCTTAATTAGCATTGGTTGGGGTGTACTGGCACTTTTGTACTTTTTATTATTTAGTGCCAAAATTCCTATTTCTAATGGTATAGAAAGGCGTGCTGACTGGTATGTATTTGGGACAAATATTTTTGAAGCAGTAGCTTACTTGGGTGCAGGTATCTTATGCTTAAGAAATTGGCTCAGTCCGCAAATGGTTAGTAGTAGAAATGTATGGCTCGCAATGGGCATAGGTATGATTAGTTATTTTTTAGGGGGAATATTTTTTGGCTATACGGAAATAGTCAAAAAACAAGACCCTATCGTTTCTATCGGCGATATATTTTTTGTAGCAACTTATGTATTATTGGGCATGGGGATGATTTGGGCAGTGGCTTCTAGGCGACTCAATCTAGAAGCCTGGCAATGGATAATCGTTTTGGCAATTGGAGTCTTCGGTAGTGCTTTGTCATGGCTAATTTCTACTTTGCCAGAAGTTGCTAAGGGGCAAGTACCTGCGTGGGCAGAAAAGATTGCTCAAGCTTTAAGTTGGTTTTATGTGACCAGCGACGTGTTATTGTTAATGATTGCCACTACTTTACTACTATCTTTTTGGGGCGGACGAATGTCTCTATCGTGGCGAATGATTGCAGCAGCAACATTCTCGCTATATATTGCAGATATGTGGTTTAAATACGCTCAGAAAATTCCGGACTATCAAAGTGGGGAAATATTAGAAGTATTCTGGGTAATTAGTGGGGTGCTCTTTGGAATGGGTGCAGTCTTAGAATACGACACATCATTGAATCGTTCGCGACGTGAACGCGGAAGAAAAAGAGCTTAAAAAAATTTGTGGTATCTACCGTGAGAAAATTAACAGAGCCAGATAAGCAAGAAATACTCAAATTGTATCGAGAGAGTGCCGAAACGACCTCAACCTTAGCAGATCGTTACGGAGTCAGTAACTCGACAATTAGCCGCCTACTCAAAAGCACCTTGCCAGAAGACGAGTATGAATACCTCGTTTCTTTAAAGCGTGCTGCCAGAACTCCAGAAGGAAGAGCACAGGTTACTTATGATAAACCACATGCCTTCTCCGAATCACAATCAGAGAAGAAAGTTGAAGTGGTGCAGCCTCCGCCTCCGGTTGTCAAAGTTCAACCTGTTAAGGCAGTCGTAGAAATAACCGAGAAACCAATCCCTCGGAGTGAAAGAGAGCCAAATCTCATTAGGCGGGTGCGACGGCGCTCCTCAGCTGATACATCAGCAACACCTATAGCAGAGCAATTAGAACTTTTAGAACAAGAACCTCTAGAAGTCATCAGTATTCCCAGCCCATTGATGGAGGATACAAGTCCAAAAGCTAGTGTTATAGCGGAAATACTCGGTGAAGATTTGCTAGACGAGTCAGAAGAGTTGGAGGATTTAGATGATGAAGATGAAGATGAAGATGAAGAATACTTAGACGATGATGATGACACTGATGTGCCCCGGCCCTTGTTTACAAGACCAAGAACCGGTGACGCCTCAGTTCGGGTGTTGCCGCTATCAGCAGCTAGTTTGCCCAGAACTTGCTACTTGGTGATTGACCGTTCTTCAGAATTAATCACTCGCCCACTTAGAGACTTTGGGGATTTAGGACAAATTTCCAGTCCGGAAACCCAGCAAAAAACGTTACCTATATTTGATAACCATAGAGTGGCAAAGCGCTTTTCAACCAAGCGCGATCGCGTGATTAAAGTTCCTGACAGTAAAATGCTGCACAAGGCTCGTTATCATCTCCAAGCCAAGGGAATCACGCGATTGTTGATTGACGGACAAGTTTACTCGTTGTCTAGTGTTTAGTTGGTTGTTAGTTGTTAGTTGTTAGTAGAATAACCAACAACCAACAACCAACAAAGGACTGTTTATGGATAGTTCGGCAAGCTATGGTGTCATTTTGGTGACAGTTCCTTCTGTAGAAGAGGCAGAAGCAATGGCCAATGCTCTTGTGGAGGCACAACTGGCTGCTTGTGTGAGTTTGTTGCCCATACACTCAATTTACCGTTGGAAAGGTGAATTACATAAAGAGCAAGAATGGCAACTGCTCATTAAAACCGACTTGAGCCAATTTTCCACCTTGGTCGTTAAAATTCGGGAACTCCACTCCTACGAAGTCCCAGAAATCATTGCTCTGCCAATTGTCGAAGGTTCTCAACCCTATCTACAGTGGATTTCACAACAACTTAGGAGTTAGGAGTTAGGAGTTAGAAATTTAGTAACTCCCTACTTCCCACTTCAAACACGTTCCACTGCCTTAGCTGTAAATAGCACTTGCTAAGCGCGTTGCTAAGTCAAAAATGTCCTCTTTGCGGGCAATTTCCTCAATCCATGCTGGAGGAATATTTTCCACGCCATAATAAATTCCAGCCAACCCACCTGTAACAGCAGCAGTTGTATCCGTATCACTGCCTAAATTCACTGCTTTTAGTACTGCTTCTGCGTAGGAAGAACTATTGAGCAAACACCAAAGTGAAGCTTCCAGGGTATCTACAACATAGCCACTAGAACGAATTTCCTCTACTGGCAACTTGGCAATCTCCCCACTAAAAACTCTGACAAAATACGACATTTCTGTAGCGTACTTAGATGCATAGTAAATTTGATGTACTTTTTGTAACCCTTGTTCGTAAGCAGTTTGCAGTTCAGCGCCTTCCAAAAGAGAAACTGCAATACTGATGTAAATACCGCAGGCAATTTGTGATCTTAAATGGGCGTGGGTAATACAAGAGACTTGATGCGTCCGCAAAATCAGTTCTGAAAAATTCAAGGTTTTGTGATAGAAAGCGATTGGCAAAATTCTCATTAAAGAACCATTTCCATTACTTTTTTCACTCTTTCCGCCAGCTTCTAGAGGTGGAACTCCCTGTTGCCAATTATTGATCGCCTGGAACGTCGTATTCCCAACGTCAAATACCTTACCGCGTGCAGTCCAGTATGCTTCTTTATACCAACAAGAGAAGGAATTGGCTATAGCTTCCAACGAAAACCCCTGACAGAGACATTCTGCTAAGCAAAATGTTAGTGAACTATCATCAGACCATGTGCCTGGTGGTACATTCCAAGTTCCATAACCCTGCATTGATGTTACAGGAGTTTTAACTCGTTCAGCACGGTTTGTGAACTCAACTGGTACACCCAAAGCATCACCCACACATAACCCCATTAATGCCGATAAGGTTTTTGCAGTGGTTGACATAATTCTCTCTCCTTCTTATAACTGGAGTTTAGACTACCGCAAGACAAAATGACTCAGGAACACTGAGTGGACAAGC
>JAQYWN010000216.1 GCA_029379265.1 Rhizonema sp. NSF051 | reverse complement strand
CAACGTTGAATCGTAAATCATTCAGCTTGCTCCTTGCTTTGTGCTTTGTGAGTTAACACTTGGCGAATGCCCATTGCCGCACCTGTCCCTAAAAGTCCACCACCGAGAATTATTCCTGGCTTAGCACCGAAGTGCTGTGCTGAGAAGAACCCGATGGCGATCGCTGCAATTACCGCTGCTGTCAATTTATTCACTGATTTCCTCCACTAATTGTTGGTCTTCATCGAGTCCAAAATCCTTGCCGATTGTGAAATATACCCCCGCAAGCAGCATGAGCGCTTGCTGGAAATCTGACTGTATTTCGCACGACGACTCTAAAATCAGGCGATTGCTTTTGAAATCTTCAAGTTCGCAAACAAGATCCAGTAGTTTTGCATAAATTTCTGTTGGCATCTCTTGTACTTTTTGTTGTTAGACAAAGAGATACACCTGATGATCAATCTTTGCGAGCAACTTGAACCGCTGCCCCCACTCCAAATAATGCTGCTCCAACCAATACCACTGGCTTTCTGCCTACTATTTGAGTTCCGAGAAATCCCAGTGAGATTGCAATCATCGTGGCGAAAACACTAATGACTGCAATCTGTTGCTGCTTTTTGACCGTCACTTTCCCATGAGCGACATAAGTTCAGCTATGGTCTGGTTTGTTTTCTGGGCAGAAGCTTGCATTTTCTGAGCAGTATCATCATTTATTTTTTTCGGGCAGACTCCCAACAACTGGTGCATTGCCCCAACGAAAGCTTGCTGATCTGCTTCACTTTGCAGGTGTAGTGCATTGTTTAATTGGCGGCGCTTCTCCTCTGTAATAGCCAAAATTGCTCGGTTTTTAGCAGAAGTTAGCGCGTCAACCATTTCAATTTCTTGCATGACTGCGATCGCTAGCGGAAATCCCAATATTTGCGATGCATTCTGCACCAGTTTTTGCTGCAATGGTAGCGCCATCTGTTCAGGATCTACTGGGGCGATCGCGCTTCCTTCTGGTAGTGCTGAGTTGACGGTTTGAACACTTTGCTGAATGAGGCTGTACTCTGAATCCGTTACAGTTTCTGTCGTTGCCCAGTCAGCGCGAACATCCATCAGCAAACATTGAACATCATCTAAAGTCAAACCAGTTTCTTTGCAGATATCAGCAATTAAATGCATAGTAACCTCTTTGTGTGGCTAATAGCTGGCGGAATTGCCAGTTGAAAGCCTACAAAAAGGCTTGTTGCTCCGTTACAAATCTCCTGTGTCCCCTTTCCCCGGATTGAGTGGTCGGTCAGCTATTAAATTTTCAAGGTTCGGATATAGTTTTTTGTTGATTTACGCTGCTGTCGCTGCTTTGGCTAATTGCACCAATCTTTTTTCATAAGTCGAATGACAGAAAATGTACTGGTGTTCTTTGATGTAATTCCTAACAGGTTGCTCCTTACGGTAATGCTTAAAGCAAATTTGAATACCAGAAATAATCCAGATTTGATATGGCGATAGTGGCACTGTGCGATCGCGCTTCTGTTTCTTGATGAGCCATTGTTCACGGGGTAGCTCTGGGTATTGTTGCCGATAATCCTCGATCTCCCAATAGCAAACCTCGTCATATCTTTTTATCGTTGGGCGACTTGTTAAGAGAATTTGACTTAACGCCTCCTTTGACAGTGGAGCATCTGAAATTAGCGAGTCACCCACGATGATCTCGCCCAGATTATAGATCCTGGGTGCTTGCATAGGTTTAGTTGATTTAACGCTGATTCTTTTTTGATGAACGGCTGTTTTACAGTTGTTTTACGCTGATGAACGCTGGCGAACGCGAAATACTGTTTTTGATGACCGGGAAGTGATGAAACCCGCTAGCAGACTTTATTTAGCTCGCATCTAACACTATATTTTACGCTCGGCTTAGCGTTCGTGTGCGTTTCACTCGCCGTTTGCCTTACTCCTTTAATGTACCGTACACGTACCGTACTTAACATGAGTATTTATGCTCAATTTTATAAATATTCCCTAATAAATGTTTGGTACTACCGTTTTTTTGTACGGTACAATGGGGAAACTTACGCCAAACCGCTCATGCCACGTAAAGGCTACCAATCCGTAACCCTAAAAGATGAAATACTAAAATTGCTGGATACTCTTCCTGGAGGCAGTAGATCTGAAAAAATAGAAAAGCTAATCCGAGATGCTAGCATTGCCATTTCACACCTAGATCCCCCGACAGATACCCGCGCAATAATAACTTATATATTGAATCAATCTCCAAATTGGGATAAAAACCATGTGTGGGAATTAGTACATCACCTACTAGAAATACTTCAACAACCTCTAGTAGATGCAACCGTGAAAACAAAAGCGGATACTGCGAATCTCTTAAAAAAAATACTTAACGATAAACCTTTAAAAGATAGCGAAATTGCGGAGATTAGCCGTGATTACGAAATAGAACCTAATCTCTTAATAAAATTACGTGATCGTCTTTTCCCAAAGAGCGATCGCTCTTAACCTTCTTTCTATATATACGCAGGTTAAATCTTAAGCCTAATTTCTTTTACTTCTCCATTAAGCACTACGACTTTATCTACCAAAAACCGATAAAAAGTAATTTTGTCTTCTTCCGATAAACCAGAATAAAAATCAGTATCTCGGAAACATTCTAGATACTTCCATCGCTCGGAACGGTAAGACATATCTTGCAGTTGCTCGCTTTCTTTTACGCGAATTTGCGATCGTATCTGGTCTATTGCTGTCGCAATCGCTGGATTGTCCCCTAGTCCCTCCAGCGTTGTTAATTGCTGATGTAATTTTATTAATTCTGGGGATACTGGCTTTATCTCAATGCCAGCAGCAGCCATATCAGCAAGCGATTCAGCACGTTTCATGAGTGTTGCAATTACATCGCTCTCTATGTAGTCCATCCTGATTAATTTGCTCTGGCTACAACCACGCGAGCGCCAGTTTTTACATTGATAATAGTAGTTCCTCTCCGTGGAATTCCTGTTTTTCAAGGAGCTACAGGAATAGCAGGTGCAGCGGCATTCACCACAAAAAACTAACCCGCTAAGTGGATATCGTTGGCGAACTGAGCCATATCCACGAGTTTGACTGTTGTGTTCAATATTGTTTTGGATAAAGCCATATTCTTCGTCGCTCATCAACCTATGTTCTGGGTGTGTGTCTGGAACCACTACCCAATCACTTAGTTTTTGCTGCTTTCGGAGGTAAGCTGTGTGTCCTCGAAGAACTGGGTTTTTTAACCACCCAGCATACCCAGGTACGCTGAACCGAAACATGTCGCGAGCTACTCGTCCACCTGCCCTACGACCACTACCATCGTGCGCGTAGGTTTGTATGCCATATTTCTCATTAATGACTCTCAACCCCAATCTCATAGTTTTTTTGTCAAGGTAAGCCGTAACCATCTCTCGTGCGATCGCTGCCCTTGTCTTTACCTCTTTTGTGGCAGTCAAACATAAAAATTCGCGTGTGTCTAATGCTAGGCGATCGTTTACCTTGATGTACCCAAATGGCGGATTCATTGCTATGCCTTGTCTTCTCAAATGTTCCCAGCCGTGCCGCACTGCCTCACTTTTTTGGTCGCTATGATGCTGAGAGAAAATTACCATCATCCCTGCTGCCATTTTCCCCGCTGCTGAGGATAAATCTAAAGGTTCATCCAAGCACTTTAAAATTACGCCACTTTGAATAAATTCTTCAATCAAAGAAAAAGCTTCTTTGCTTTTCCTGCTGAGTCGGTCAACACGTGTAACAAGAACCGTTTCTACTTGACGTGATCGCACCAACTCCATTACTTTTTCTAATGATTCCCTGCGCCTGCCTTTGTAGCCGGATTCCACATCAAAGAATACTTCCTCAGCCCCAGCAACTTTTAAGCGGTCTATTTGCTGTTCCAACGCGTTTGTGTTACTTTGTTCTTTTGAAGATACTCTGGCATAAGCAACAACTTTCATGTAAAATACCTTGGTGGCGTTGAGGGAGCATTCTACATAGTAGTATTTTTCAGAAAAAGAATCCCTTGATGTGCTAGAGATATTTCACCCGGACGAGGAAAACTGCCGCCACCGACGAGAGAAGGACCAGAGGCAGAATGGTGCGGACTGCGGAAAGGGCGATCGCGTACTAAAGATCCTCTATTTTTCAATAACCCAGCTACGGAATGAATGCGAGTTACTTCCAAAGCTTCGCTAAACAACAATGGTGGTAAAATCCCAGGTAAGCGTCGGGCTAACATTGTTTTCCCACTTCCTGGCGGTCCGACGAAGATGAGATTGTGCCCGCCTGCTGCTGCAATCTCTAAGGCACGACGAGCATGAGCCTGTCCTTTAACGTCACTTAAATCTGGATGTGAAGACGCGATATGTTGCGTCTCTACAGCGTCTTCAAGTTGCACGGGTTTGTAACGTCCTGGATTGTTTAAAAAATCAGCAACATTCTGCAAATTTTTGAAAGCATAAACTGCTAATCCTTCGACCACAGCGGCTTCTTGTGCATTATCATAAGGCACAACCAAACCAGCGATTCCCATATTTTGAGCAGTTGCAGCAATAGGTAGAATACCGGGAACTGGAAGCAAGGTACCATCAAGGGAAACTTCCCCTAAAAACAGATAATCTCCCAATAACTGAGCACTCACTTGCTCGGAAGCTGCTAAAATTCCTATGCTGATAGGCAAGTCAAAACACGGACCTTCTTTACGTATATCCGCAGGTGTTAAATTAATCACAATTTTCTTCATAGGGAAAGCAAAATTAGTGTTCTTTAAAGTTGCTTTTACCCTTTCCTTTGATTCCTGAACTGCTGTATCTGGCAGTCCTAACACCAGAATACCGGGCAATCCTCCCGACACATCGACTTCCACGCCGATCTTAACGGCGTCAATGCCCACAATTGATGAGCTCCACACTCTAGCTAACATAAGCTATATATATAATGTTTTCGTGAGATATAGCAGTCGTATTCGATCTGTAAGAATTGCTAAACCTCAGAAACCCAGTTTCTCATCTCTCACAAATGATGCGCGGATTGCTATAGCGAGCAGGGTAAAGTTGCTCGTCATTTAGTATTCCCTTTCTTTAAATGCTATTGATTAGATTCTGATTGTGAATTTTCTCGTAAATGCTTAGTTAAAGTGCGTTTCAATGTGGCGACATTCAACTGTAAGTTTTGCGTTGTGTTGAGAGAATGGTCTGGAAATAAAAAAAAGGGGTAGGATTGGTCATTCCCAATCCTACCCCTTTTTTTTGTATTATGAGCGATCGCACTAGCAACTGCTAGTTGTTTGGTTTTGTAGCTGAGTATGGAGTCCTTCTTTGAGCATGCCTTGAATTACCCATTCTCGAATTTTCTCACTCCGATTTGGGAGAGACCTGAGAATTTCGTCGTAGGGGTCTTGGATTTGAAATGACAGTGGTGGTTTCCTACCTACTCCTACACCCTTATCCTTAAACTGAGTTTTTTTACTACCTTCCCCAGTCATAAAGTTTTCCTTTAATAGCTTGACTTCCCGACTATATTCGGGTTAATATAATAATGTTAATTTCCACCGCCTGCTCCTGAGAAAAGTATAGCGGTGGGTTTTGAGCAATATCCATAAGGAAACTGTCATGTTTAATCATAGCATCAAAACCACTATTGGTGTCATCAAGTATCACGTGAAAGAGCTGCTGGGCTTGGCAGATACCGCGTTAGTCAAAAAATGGGCATTCTTTACAAGGGCTGGGCCGACTGGACATGAGGAGGAAGAACTGCTGGCGGCTGGTACTAGAAGCTGTTTTTATTGCGATACATAAGGATCATCGCCTGTGCGCTATGGAGCAGGCAAAGCAAGAGTGGGCGATCGCTGCTTAGTTGCTGATAATGTGGTTGGAGTGAATCGCGCTGGTGGCTCAAAATTTCTGGGGACGATTCTTAAGTAATGGTAAAGTAAGAGCATTACTTAGAGTTTGTTGTCGATTCACCAGAGTGTTGTAAACGCAGTGGAGCGGCTCAGTATTCGCCACCTCATCAATTGTAAGCAGGTGAACCCAATGAGCAGCGCTATTCTGAGCTAGAACGGTATAGCAAAAAACTGTCGGACACAACAGAATGAACGACCGAGATTTTTTAAACCAACACCTGCGTTACTAGTAACTGGGATTAAAGTCTGTGGGTATTAGTTACTCCTCAATCAAACCATCTCGAATCATTCCTTCAATAACCCATTGGCGAATCTTTGCACTACGATTGGGGAGCGACAACAAAATATCATCATATTTATCAGGGACTTTGAAGGAGAAAGGTCTTTTGCTACCTATGTCTAGTCCTTTACTCTTGAATTGGGTTGCTTCTCTTCCAACTCCTGCCATAAAGTTTTTCCTTTAATTGCTTGACTACCGGGTATACTAGGTGTTAATATAGAATAAGTTGAAGAGCCACCGCCGAACTTTTCTCAGGAGATTAGCGGTGACTTGACCAAAACCCAACTAGGAATCCGAATCATGTCTAAAACCCAAGTAGGAATCCGAATCATGTCTAAAACCCAAGTTAGGAATCCGCTCATGTTTAATCTTAGCACCAAAACCACCATTAATGTCCTTAAGCATCATGTCAAAGACCTACTTGAAGTAACAGACACAGCGCTGGTTAAAAAATGGGCATTAGAGAATGGACTTGGCAAGCTGGATATGAGACGGAAGAACTCTTGGCGATTAGTGTTAGACGCTGTTTTTGTCATGCTCCATAAAGGTAGTGAGAGATGGTGGGGCAATAACGATGCGATCGCTGCTTAAGAACGATGCAGGGATTATGATATAAACTTTATCTATTCCTCGAACATGCCGAGCTTAAGGGCGTCGGTACTCACAATTGATGAGTTCCAGACTCTAGATAACATAAATTATCTATATAAGATTGTCGGCGCGATAATAAGCTAATATATTTGCTTGTCATTTAGTATTCCCAAGAACTGCAAGTGACTATACGTACTGGAGTCATAAAATCCAGCTAAGAACGATGAAATATTTGCGCTATGTATTGCTAGGTTTATGTATCTGCTTGCTATCACTGACGATGGCTGCAACTCCTTGTTATGCTGCCAAGCAGGTGATCTTTCGGTATGGTTTATTTGAGCAATCACTACCTGTTGCCGATTTACGTAAGTATGCCGATACGCAACAGGTTTCTTCTGATTTGCGATCTTTTCTCAATTTCTTCAATCGCAAACAAGTTCATGAGTTTCATCAAGCTCTACAAGTAAAAATGTCTCTCGAGCTTGCAGCTTTAGATAAGGTATTAAATACAGAACGTGCTAAAAAGATTTTATCTGGTGTTTCCCAAGGTATCGCCCGTCGCGACAAAGCCGGGGTACAAGCACTCTCCGCTGCTGTTATCCAAGGAGCTAACTCTCAAGATGGTTTGAGCGTCGTCAGCTTTCTTGAAGCTTATCCCAGTGAAAGATTAGTTATTGACGTTCCAGCAGCTTTAAATATAGGAGATATGTTAAATTTATCTCCGACTGAGACACCACCTAAAGATAACTTAAGTTCTACACCTTTATGGCAACTTGAAGTTGAGTATCAGAAATTTGCGACTCAAGGAAAGCAATTCTCTGCTTGCTTGTTTGGTGATTCTGTGACTGCTGAACTTGGTAATAAACTTGGGAATGGAACTTTTAATTTTGCATTAGACGGTTTGAGTGGTATTTCACTTGTTGAACAACTGAGACTTCTCCTTCCCACTAAAATTAGATGTGAAAAAGCTGCGATCGCCATTGGTGGCAATGATGCTTGGTATGGATTAAGCAATGAATTATTTGCCAACAAACTCCAGGAATCAATTTCCTTAGTACGAAGCCTTGGTAGTCGCCAAATCTTTTTGATTCCAGCTTTTTACTCTACACCAGCAGCCAGCTTAGATCCAACTATCTCAGCAACAAATCCTAGTGTAGATAAGATTAATGTTGTAATGAATCAAGTTGCCATCAAGAACAATATACCATTTGAACTACAAGAAGTTCAATCACTAAATCAAAATGGTGCTTTGAAAGAGAATTTAAGTTCAGAAGATGGTGCTCATCTAAATAACGAGGGCATAAATATTTATCGGCAGGCATTATTAAAGATTCTAAGTCAATAATGAAGTTCAGCTATACAATATCCGCTCTCCCTTACTTCTTAGAGAGTCGCGGATATTGTTTGGAGCGCGTTTGATTTAGGGATAGTATTACAATCAGTGGAGGATATCATGAAAGCACATAAAGCAACTTTTACAAATAAAATAGGACTGCAATGTATTACCAAATATGTATATAATTCCTCTTTGATTTTTGAACAAGACTGAGTAAAACTCAATGTTCTCTATTGCTTGCCGACAACAAGTAAGTTCAAAAATCAAAGCAGATTGCTATATCATTTTGCTTGGTTAGAGGCTGTAACTTTAGCTTCACTCCTCCTCGTTGCTATTAAAGTTAAGTTTGTTGCTTTCGCGAAGGAACGTTTAAAAGAACCCTTGACAGAATGTTTAGCAAATTCTTGCGTTCCTCCAACAATGAATTTTTTGTCTCCGTTGAATAATGTAACATTTTGGCTTTTTTGATAACTGTCAGAATCGTTATTGCCAAAACTATTTAAATTTTCAGCAAAGGTAAAGAAGTCTAAGGGACTTTTTTTAATGCTGCTATTTACGTCATTAGATAACAAAGAGGAAAGAAAGTTTTTCAAATTCTGCTTGGGTACGTCCGAGGTATCAAATAAATTGAAGGAAATGTCTCCAGATGCATGAGCGTTCTGTACTTTTAGCTCACGGATTCTTGTCTGTATATCTAATGTAGCTGAGAATTCAAAAGAAAACACTTTTCCAGCAGCCACATCAAAATTCATCACAATTATAGCCTGAGTTTTTGCAGTTGCTGAGTTATCTTTACTGTCACCAAATACTTGACTTAAAGCAGATGTAGAGACTGATGGAGGCTCATCTGTAACATTAATTAATACATGAATATTATGCCCTTCAACAGTTCCACCTTTGGCAATAGGTGTATTATCAGCATGATTTTGTTTTTCGATTGTTGAAAAACGTTCACTGAAGTTTGTTAAGTTTAATTCTCCTTGAGAAGAAGCAAAAGTATCAGCCTGACTGGGTGAGAGGGGTGTAGAAGTAGCTGTTGACGGAGTAGCCATGAGTAATCAATCCTTTCTTTATATGTGTTTGAGTTTTAGTTTTACTAACTTGCAATAAGTTAGGCAAAAACAAAGATTTGTCAGTAGCTTTGTTGCTCTTGAGTAATTCTTCAACGGCTTCTGCAGTCATTCCGCAAAACACCACGCTTTAAATTTTTGTTGTCAACAATCACCTGTCGTATCTCCTAGATAAAGAGAACAATTTGAGATTTTTTAGGGTAAGTAATACCTCCTAAAGAAATATCTATATTTAGTACTATTAGGCATTGTCCACGTAGCTCACATTCTCGCGAGTCAAATAGAACCGCTATAGCCATACCCACGTTTTAGCCAAGATACTACAATTTCAGGTGATTACTACTGTAGTAAATTTTATCACAGACTTTTTGAGTACGATTCTTGGTTACAATCCCATAAGAGTAAAATCACAGATGATTTAGCATGAGTGAAACCACAGATACGATTTTCGGCAAAATAATTCGTCGGGAAATTAAGGCTGATATTGTTTATGAAGATGAGTTAGTGCTGGCATTTAAAGATATCAATGCCCAAGCACCCGTTCATATTATCCTCATTCCCAAAAAACCCATAGCTAGATTAGCTGAGGCAGAATCTGATGATGCTAACCTGCTGGGACATCTTTTGTTAACAGCGAAGCATGTTGCAGAAATTGCTGGATTACAGACAAACGGTTATCGCATCGTTATTAATAATGGTCCTGACGGGGGTCAAACTGTTTACCATTTACACATACATATCTTGGGAGGACGGCAGATGGCTTGGCCTCCCGGTTGACGGGGACGTAAGGGGAGAAGTTCATTTCTCCCCCTAGGTATTCTCGCGCATCTCAACTGGGCAATACGGACGACACATCCTCATCTGGCAAAATCATCTAAACTCGCTGCAATCGCTTTCGCCATCAGAACTCAAACTATTAAGGGCGCGCAGATCTCAGTATTAGCTCAGACGCGCTCGTGAACACAATTACTCGAGAAATCAGGAGCGCCTCAACCAATGGTTTCAACGAACGTATCCCGTCTGATTTTATTCTGAGGGCGGCGATCGCGACGACCTATCTGACTTTAGGTAAGTAGGTGGACAAAAATATTTACAGTCATTGCTAATGAAGCAAACCAAACCCTTGCGATTCCTTCATTCCGCTGCGCTCAATTTGTAATGACATTGTGTAATTAATTCTGTCCAACTACTTAGCAAGATTATTCTGGTTGCCCGTAACGAAGTCAAGAACCGTTGACTTCAGAATCACATGTTTTAGCACACAGGAATCCGGGCAACAAGTAATACTGTTTCACTTTAAGGTTGATACAAATGGGGGGCAGGGAGCAGGGG
>JAQYWN010000215.1 GCA_029379265.1 Rhizonema sp. NSF051 | reverse complement strand
AACTAATCATTTGTATCAAGATTTTCGTGAAATGGTATTACAAGATGGGCGATCGCATCGGGAGTTAATTGATGTTTTTAGGGCGAAACATCCCTAGAATTATCCAAGAATTTTATTATTTGAGTTAATCCGGGTGATTGATTACTTCTTGAATTCGGAGAGTGACTTTATAGGGATATAGCGGTTATCAGTTGGGGAAATATAGTAACAGCAGTGGGTAAACTGTCCAATCATATCTTTTTTTGTCACTGCATTAAGGGCATTTGTAACGGCTGTTAGGTGAGAGCGTAGTTCATTTGTTCGCCTTGAAAGGATTGGTAATACCAACTTTACTAACCAATACTTTCAGAAAAAGAATCAATAATTTTTAGCATTGTTTTGTCGGCTAAGCCATCAATACGCTCTACTATATTACTAAAAGATGTAAACTTACTTTTTTGACGCTCGCTGATGATTCTTTCAATTATTTGATTCTTGACCTTCAATCTTTTTAGCTTAGAAGTAAGCTCTGGTAAACTAAAAGTATTAACTGCCTCTAAGGGTTCAATCGGTTTTGGAAGTTTGGTTTCAACTTCCTTTAGTCTTTCATTAACTTTTTGAATTTCTAGCCTAAACTCTGCTTGTAACTCAAGCAGACGGCTTTCACCTCGTGATTCTATGTTTGTTATACGAGTCTCTGTGTTAATAAGCCGTGATTCTGTGACTGTGGAAATAGAGTCCTTGTCGATTGAACGAGTAGAGCCGCTGGGAAGAGCAGGTTTTGGCTTTCTTAGTAATTCTATTTGCTTTGTGATCAACTCCTCATTTTCAGGCTCAATAATAAAGACTCCAATCATCTCACCTTTACGAGGATTTATTTCTCTAGCTCTAGCAGCAGCGTGATACTCAAACTCCCCATCTATTACTTCGTATGACTGTAGACTAGTTCGGCGAACTACAATGGGGTTAATTACTCCTTCTAATTCTAAAATTAATTTGGCTGTCTGTTCTATATCATCATCTGAAAAGTTTGAACGAGACTGGGTAGAAGTAATTTTTTTAACAGCAATAAGTGAAGTAGAAAGTTTCATGAGGATATTCCTATTTTTCGTAATACTTCTTTTGCTAGCGACTCAAATTCTTGAGCCGAAGTTGACTCCGGTTTAAAATCTATAACTGACATGGGATCGGCTATTTCCAGATTGCCAACCATCTGAATTTTTTCAGCACACTTAGCCAAATCATCTCTCTCATAAATAATAGTATCCATGACATTTAGACCATACCTATTAGGGATTACTTCTAATCGTTGTGGCAAAGTATGTTTGACAAATTGGTTATTGGTCGATATTTTGCAAGGAAGAACTCCTATAATCTCTATAGGTTGTTTTCTTATCTGCTTTCTATATGCATTAATAGTTTTGATAAATTCTTTAACATTTACTAGTCCTTGATTCGCAAAAGGCTTCAAGTCTGATGGAATTATCAGAAAATCTGCAGCTATCAAAGCAATTTTTGCGTAAAGGTTTAACGAAGGTGGTGTATCAATCAGTACAACATCGTATTGATTTTCAACTTCTTCAAATTTCTCAATTAGTATCATCCTGCTATAATCAAGACTAATTAAATCATTTTCATATTTCATTAAATCGATGTGTGCCGGAACTACATCGATTTCTGGATTACAAAAATTTGAGTTTCTTGCTATTTCAGAAATAGGATAAAATTCTTCTGATTGCAATATCTGTAGAATATTAGCTTCTTTTATATCATCAAACTGTTCATCATCAAATTTGACTAACCCTGTAGCAAATGTAGTGTTAGCTTGGCTGTCAAGATCAATTACCAATACTCTTTTCCCTTTCTTACGAATAGCCGCCGCAAGGTTGACTACAGTTGTTGTTTTACCTACACCACCTTTATTGTGATATATTGCAATTACTTTCATTGAATATTACCTCTTGTTTTCAGAACTTGAATGAGATTGTTTTTGAGTTTTGGTTGTCTTTTTCCATTTACATTTTTTTATCTTTTTCCTTTTTTTACTTTTGGCAAACGATTTATACCAATTTACTGCATAATGTATCGCTCATAAATGAGTGGTGAAAATTATTTTTTTAGCAAACCGCCAAGACGCTGCGCGAACGTCGCTAACGCTGCGTTCGCGCAGCTTCTCCCAAAGGGAGAAGATCGGGTGACGCTCGTTCCGACGCTCCAACTGGAGCGAGACGCTACTGAGAAGAGAAGATCGCCAAGAAAATAAAGAGAGATAATTTCACAACTGATGCACGGACTGCTATATGATGTATTCTATTTTCAACTTCTTTGTCAGAATATGGAAATACTAGCTGAGTATTATCGTCTCTGACTTTTTTATAAATTCTGCGATCGCACTTTCTAAGTCCAATACAGTTCAGTTAAGATAAGTTACCTACCATTAACTTATGGAGAAACACGCAATTGCGCGTCTCGAAACAATCGAAAATTCCTACCGCTCAGCTTTAAATGAACCGCATTGCTTCTGAATCTACTCATTAGTCTACTCGTTCGTTATTCCCTGCAACATCAACAAATTGCCTTAGTTATCCGCAAATTAGCCACTTTTTCAGAGTTTGAGGAGATGCAATGGTTGTATTAACCTATAGTGAAAGATAGTGATCTGCTTTGAGTAACAGCGCTTCATTCGCTATCCTACGCACTCGTCCTTCCAAACGACCCCATGTTTCTACAGCTAAAATTCTCTCCCAAAAATAATACCTAAAAACAGACACCTTGAAAGGGCTGGTCCTAGTACATATATTGACAACGAATCTATCCTACGGGACTAATTGCTTTTGAACTCGTTTGACGCTATCGCTATCGCCGCTTTGTGTGTATAATTTTATGGCTTGTTCAAACGCTAGTTTCGCATCGACTTTTTTATTCAAAGCAAGTAGAGAATTACCTTTAGTTTCGTATGCTTCTGGGTAGTTGGGGTTAAGCTTGAGAATGCGATCGCATTCTGAAAATCCTGTAGAACATAGCGATTAAGTCCCCAACCAGTATAATCTGAAGCGTTGGCTTGAAACGTATCATTAGACAGTCTTTCAGCATCAATAGCTGCACCGCGTAAATCTGCACCTTGTAGGCTGGCACCATTTAAATTTGCACCGCGTAAATCAGTATCGCGTAAATTCGCATTATTGAGATTGGCATTATTGAGATTGGCACCGCGTAATTTTGCATTACTTAAATTGGCATCGCGCAGGCTCGCATAACTTAAGTTTGCACTTTTCAACTCTGCACCGTGCAAATCAAAACCATTCAAACTCGCTTTACTCAAATTAACACTATTAAGAGTTAGCCCAGACAAATTTATATTTCTTAAATCAACTTCACTCAAATCCACCCCGCTTAAATTTAGCCCGCTCAAACTTGCTCTATCGAGACGTACACCCCGCAGTTTAGCATTACTAAGGGTTACACCATACAGCTTTGTGCCATTCAAATTAGCATTGGTCAAATCGGCATTACTAAAATCAGCATAACTTAGATCGGCATTGACCAAATCAGCCCCATTCAACTTAGCCGAATTAAAATTTGTCCCTTTCAAATCCGCACGGTTTAAGTCCGCATTACTTAAATCGGTATAACTTAAATCGGCATTACTTAAATCACTCCGGCTCAAATCAGCCCGTCGTAAATTCGCATCATTTAAATTAACACCTTTGAGACTTTGCCGACTCAAATTAGCACCGCTTAAATCACATGTACGACATTTCTTTGTTTCAAGTACTTGTCTTACATGTTCTGGCTTTTCGGCACGAACAGAGATAGTTAAAAATAGAGGTGAAAATAAAATCAGCACTATAGAAAGCCGTTTGTATATAAATTTTTGAGAATCTATAACTTTCATATTTGTTACTCAGATTAGCCAAAATCTAATATTAACTATTCGTGCTGACATCGGTAGGTTTTGGCATCGGGAATGTAGATATACTCAGGTAGTGTCACTCATAATACATTATATATCATCAAAATTACACAATATATCCGGCATCGTACTAAATCAGTTGTTGCAATTATTCCACTGTATTGGCGGCGATCGCACTACGCAGAATCGCTTTTAAGCTTTCTAAATCTGAAATAGGCGAGATTTGTGACATCAGTTGTAAGCCGTCACTACCGAATTTCATCTCTATAGTCATTTCAATACTCGAAATTATTCCTCGTCGTTCACCACGTTCCTCACCACGTGTTTCCCCTTCTTGTAGAATTTCCTGATACCAAGACGACTCGCGCAATACTGTCATATCCCACCTCATGATTTGTTGGACTAACGCACTGTCTATTACAAACGTAGCAAAAAATGCTAAGACCGTTTCTCGCTGGCTTAATTGTTCATCCGCTTGCAATAAGCGCAATGCTTCGCGAATTTTCAACTCATCTTCACCGCCTTTAAGAATCGGCACGAAGGAAAGTAAGGAGGGTAATGGTTGTTCAAAGGCGATGTTAACATCAACCTCCCACAGATTGATGACACGGTAGTCTTGACGTACTTGTAACCCGGCGATATTAGACGAATATTGCGTCGGAATTACTGTATCACTAGTTTTGAGGATATTAATCAGTACAGGATAGGTTGGTAAGTTATATTTTTATAAACGCAAGTGCGGCATAGGCACGCATCCGGCGTGGCCTTTGGGATTTATAGCGCAATTGCAATTCATTGAGAACGAGAAATTTGCCGTGTTCAAGACTCTCGACGCGGATGAGTACATCACTTTCTCTACCGATCCACTGGAACTCTGAGTTAAGGATTTCCTCTGCAACGACATCGGGGATTTGTGTTACCCATTTTACCCAATTGTCGGGGGCGAGGCTAATTAAGCGTTTGGTGCTGACATCGGCAGGTTTTGGCATGAAGAATGTGGATGTACTCACGTAGTGTCACTCATGATACATTAGATGCTGTCAAACCTACACAACGTATACCAAATCAGACTAAATCACTTGTTGCAATTCTTCCACTGTATTGGCAGCGATCGCATTGCGTAAAATCGTTTTTAAGGTTTCTAAATCTGAAATAGGAGAGATTTGTGACATCAGTTGTAAGCCGTCACTACCGAATTTCATCTCTAGAGTCATTTCAATACTAGAAATTATTCCTCGTCGTTCACCACGTTCCTCACCTCGCTGTTCACCACGTGTTTCCCCTTCTTGTAGAATTTCCTGATACCAAGGCGACTCGCGCAATACTGTCATATCCCACCTCATGATTTGTTGGACTAATGCACTATCTATTACAAACGTAGCAAAAAATGCTAAGACAGTTTCTAGCTGGCTTAATTGTTCATCCGCTTGCAATAAGCGCAATGCTTCGCGAATTTTCGACTCATCTTCGCCACCTTTGAGAATTGGTACAAAGGGAAGTAAGGAGGGTAATGGTTGTTCAAAGGCAATGTTAACATCAACCTCCCACAGATTAATGACACGGTAGTCTTGACGTGCTTGTAACCCGGCGATATTAGACGAATATTGCGTTGGAATTACTGTATCACTCGTTTTGAGAATATTAATCAGTACAGGATAGGTTGGTAAGTTATATTTTTCTGACGCAAGCGCGGCATAGGCACGCATCCGGCGTGGCATTTGGGATTTATAGCGCAATTGCAATTCATTGAGAACGAGAAATTTGCCGTACTCAAGACTCTCGACGCGGATGAGTACATCACTTTCTCTACCAATCCACTGGAACTCTGAGTTAAGGATTTCCCCTGCAACGACATCAGGGATTTGTGTTACCCATTTTACCCAATTATCGGGGGCGAGGCTAATTAAGCGTTTGGTGCTGACATCGGCAGGTTTTGGCATGAAGAATGTTGATGTACTCACGCAGTGTCATTCATGATACATCAGATATTGCTCTATAGGTGTGTCTTCGGCTGTAATTAGTACACCAATTGACAGACTCAGTTTTGATTGATTAGAACCTGAAGGACGATTTGATGATTGGTATCTGTGTATGAGTTGAGGGTTATAAGTTTCTTGAGTACTATAACGTCTTTGTTTCTCTGGCTTGAGAAGCTGCTTTTCAAATTCTATGCCGATAGTGTTGGCGATCACCAGAGCTTTATCAGCCGGAACAATGAGCATAACATCATCACCCCCAATTGTAATAATTTCAAAAGGATGAATCCAAGTGCCGTTGCGATGTTTGTTATCTGGATCAGTTAGATGCTTGAGTTTATGGGGTTTAAGATATTGGGCTAATGCTTCATAAACAGATCCTTCCGTAGCCTTAAAAATATCTTCACTAAATTGCTTGTATTCTTCTGGTGTTTTTATTTTCTGAATATAACCGCCCATGTTATTGCCATCTGCATAAATATAGGCAACAAATCCTTCGGGGTTACTAGCATTAGCAATTTCTCTAACTGATTTGGCTTCGTCCACTTTCTGTGGTTCAATCCCTAAAGACCGAGTATTCTCGTAATATCGATGAGGGTTATCATGTAAAAACTGCTTAAACTTGCTCACCCAACTTTCAACTGCACCCGGTTCCCACTCCAAATTCTCCGGCTTTGACTTTAGATACCAGTTTGGTAGCTTTCCCTCTTTAGCTAGGGAGTATGAGTAATTGTCGTAATGAATGTCTTGTATCCTTTCCTACCAATCTTGGGGTCAAAAATTGCTACTGCACCATAAAGATGAGATATTTTATCGGCAATCAGATAACATACAGGTAATGATGCTGGACCGTCTATTTTCAGCAAACTACCCCCTTTGATGTCCCTAGATTCTATCAATTCATCTAAACGTGCTGCTGCATCCCGGACAATTTGGTCACCGTTAGCAGGTGTGCCAAATTTTACTTTGAGAACATCGCCCTCTAAATTTATTTGGTAAGTAGACATGAATTCCAAAATGGTATGTGACAAATTATTGGATCAGGAAAAGCTGTAATAATTGCCTAATAATACTGCTGACTTCTTACCTCGTCGCTATGCAACAACTCAATCAATTAATTCTCCAAGTTTATACTCAGGATTGTGTGTGATAGAAATCACATATTTACCCAACTTGGGATCGAACAAAGCGATCGCACCGTAAAGATGACCTACTTTGTGTGCCAACACAAACGCTACTGGTATAGAAATAGGTCCGTTAATCTTCAGCAACTGTCCCCCTACTAGTTCTCCAGACTTTGCCATTTCCTCCAGACGGGTGGCTGCATCTTTGACAATTTGGTCATTCTGGGCAGGTTCCCCAAAATTGACGCGCAAAATCTCGTCTTCTAATTCCATCAGGTACGTTGTCACAAGTTCAACCTGTAATCGAATGGCTCTATCATACACGACGATGGAAGATGCAATTTCCAATCTGTCGTATCCTAGAGTTATACCTCATATAATTGGGCTAGTGGCCGAGCAACTCTTTCAAGATATTCCCCAAGTAGAACTGCTGCAATGGTTGGCACGCGGTTCTCTCAAACAAAACCTGTGTCGGGCAATTCGTTTGTGGGTGTGGTTAAACACTCTTTACGGAGAAAGTAAGTACCGCTTGCCGTTGCCAGAACCTTTCACTTTTGCCGACTGGCGAGATAACTTTTTCACACCCACACACACCAAAGGAGAAGAGATTCCCAAATTACATGACGCCAATTGCCCTTGTGCGAAAACTACGGCTGAGTGGTTGTTTGATGCGAAAACAGGAATTTTAGAAACAGAGTGGAAGCGATCGCTCATTTCTCATACAGCTATAGATACATCTTTACTAGATGAACTACTACAGCGACGCTTGTTTGGACTAACTCGTCGTTCCCTGCAAGGAGATTTGGAAATCTTAGCAGAACTGGGCTGGCTTGTGTACCAAAAGAATAAATATTATCCCGTACATCAGTTCCCCTCTCATCCCACAAATATCCAACCTGAACCGACGGCTGCTAAACTCGGTGCCTATGAATGGAACTTTTTACATCCAGATTTAGCGGCGATGTCTGACGACAAGCCGCTTCGCGTCTACGCCCAAAATCATTCCCAGCAAATTGATGGAGTGCAACGCTTCTTCCTCAAACTTGATTATGTCATTCCCTCTGCCACCATAGATCAAGTCGATAACTGGCAGTATGAATTAAAAGAACTTTGGGCGAAAAAGATAGTACCACCCATCAAACTGACTTACGACAGTGCCAGGGTTGGAAATACCGTTGATTGCATAGTCTACCCAGTCTGCATCTACTATGTGCCGCAGGCAGTTTACCTTTGTGCTTTTGGCGAAAGTCCTGATCGAAAAACTGATTGGTATAACTTTCGTCTTGATCGCATTCAACGGATGACTCCTCTGGAGTGGAAACACCCACTCATTCCCCAGCTTTTGCGTCAAGGCTATCAAACATGCACCTTACCAAGTCCCGATGACATTGCGGTGCAATTGTCTCAAGCTTGGGGCTTTGATTTCTATTTGCCCAAACGTCTCATATTACTGCGATTTCAACGAGATTATCATGACCTTTATATCAAGGACACCTTTCGTCATGAAACCTTTGAGTCAATTACTTACCAGCAAACACAGCATCTGATTACACAAGAAGTGCCACAACTGATACAACAGCAATCGTTGCTAGAAATTCTTGCCCATCGCTCCCAACAAGATGCCTACTACCGCCTTGATTACCGACACAGAGATAATAATGTGATTATGCGGTTAAGGGCGTGGCGTCCTCAATGCGAAGTGCTCCTTCCTTGGGATTTGAGGCAAAACATGAAGAGTGAATTGCAACAAGAGGCACAACTTTATGATTTGGGATTTTAAATTAATGAGTACAACAAAATTGACAGAAAGATTTGAAACCGCTTTGATATATGATCGCCGCCCTTTTACATGATGCAATATAAGAGCAAGGAGATTAACATATTTAACAGTAAATTCACATGTATTTTGTTTTTTGTGTGTAGTAAAATTTATAAATACACTGCGTATGACACTAAACTTAAACTCCCTTACCTTGACCGGAAAACCAGATATTTAGAGCAATTACGTCATGCTTCTCCCTCAGTAAGGCTGTTATCGTTAGCAGACAAACTGCATAATGCTTCCTTTGTTCTGGCAGAATGGCAACAACGAGGAGATATTATTTGGAATAACTTTAATGCTCGTAAGCAGAAAACATTGTGGTTTTATCAGTCAATAGCTGAATGCTGATGCCAAGATTTCCAATTGACAGTAAGACGTGTACATTACATAAAAGAGAATACGTCATCAGAGGAGTTCACTAATGGGATATGTAATTGCAACGGCAAATATGAAAGGTGGCGTGGGGAAAACGACTCTCACCGTTAACTTAGCGACTTGTTTGGCGAAAGATCATGGCAAGCGAGTGCTTGTCTTGGACTTAGATTCGCAAATCAGTGCCACACTTAGTCTCATGTCACCTGTAGAATTTGCCAAGCGCCGAAAACAAAGACTGACACTTAGGTATCTGATCAATGAAGTTATCAATCCAGAGCAAGAACAAAAAATAGCAATTCAAGAGATCGTTCATTCTCAAGTTTGTGGTTTGCCAGGACTAGATTTAGTACCGGGAGATATCGATTTGTATGATGAATTTGTTGTGTCACAAATGCTTCATCAACAAGCATTATATCTGAAAGAGGAAGACTTTGAAACAATTTGGAATCGATTTGAAAGATTTTTATTGACTAAGATTTTAGAACCAATTCGTCAAGAATATGATTTTATTCTGCTGGATTGCGCTCCAGGATATAATCTTTTGACTCGCAGTGCGTTAGCAACAAGTAATTTTTATGTCCTTCCTGCTAAACCAGAACCCTTATCTGTGATTGGTATTCAGTTATTAGAAAGACGCATTGCTCATTTGAAAGACAGTCACGCACATGAAGCCGAAATGGATATAAAAATGCTAGGAATTGTCTTTACTATGTCCAACGCTAACTTACTGACTGGAAGATACTACAAGCAAGTCATGCAACGTGTTCAACAAGATTTTGGCGAGGCTAAAATTTTTCAAGCACAGATACCAGTTGATGTGAATGTTGCTAAAGCAGTTGACAGTTTTATGCCAGTCGTTTTAAACGCTTCTCAATCATCAGGCTCAAAGGCATTCGTTCAGTTAACTAAAGAATTGTTACAAAAGCTTGTATCTTTGGAGAGTAAGTAGTTATCAGTAATTAGCTTTTTAGCAATTAGTACGAATTGAATTATGTCATCTGTTGAACCTATTGCTCCATCTCATAAGTAATCTAAGCTAATAGCTAATAGCTATTAGCCTATGAGTGAGATTGTGTGTTAAGGCAGCTACGATGGTTGAACAAGAGAAACAAAGTCTTAGCTTATTGCTTACCAAAGCAGCTAGAGTCATCACCAGGAAATATTAGAGGGAGAGAAAATGAGCAAATACTATTTTATTCTCAATCTCTCAAAACAAGCCTTAGCAGGCGTTTTCGCGAGTTGCGGCTTGGCGCGTAAGTACTTACACAAAAATATTTATACATTTTGGGAGATAATTATTATAGAAAA
>JAQYWN010000214.1 GCA_029379265.1 Rhizonema sp. NSF051 | reverse complement strand
GTATTGATAATTGATGGTTGTTATTTGATGGATGTTATTATTGGTTGTTGTCATTGCTACTAATCACATCATTTACTCGACCAAGGAATTATTGGGTCGATCGCTAGTTTTTTTGAGACTTCGTAAGCACCGTAACGATTGAGGTGGCTGGGGTCAGAAAAGTAATTATTGGCTGTAGTCCATGCTTGGCTAAGATCTCGGTAGACAAATTTTGGCCGTTCGGTAAGACGCAACATGTACTGCTGAAATTCTTTGTCGTATTTTGTGCGAACTGGATCTAGATAATCACTGGTAAGAGGCGTGTTAACAAAAACTACAGTGATATTATGAGATTGAGTAAAATCTAATACTGCTTGCAAAGCAGTTTCTTGCTCTCCTTCGAGATTGAAAGACTTGTAGTCATTGTCGTAATTTCCGGAAACTTTAGGATGTTTTTGATAGTAAACTCCTGGCTGGAAGCGGATAGACAAAGGTAAAAATCCATCAAAGTCTACAGCTTGTTGTGAAGTATCTTCTTCTGCATCTAGTGCAGCGCGAACTGGCTTTGTCTGAGTGTCACTCACACCAATGATTGGTAACGATTTCAGTTGTTTGTTCAAGAAATTTTTGAGAGAGTCGCGCTTTTGGTAAGTAGGAGAAACAGCAGCAAAAGATTGATTGAGCCATTGATTAATAGCTTGGTAGCTGTTGACATGCTGCTTTTCTGCTTTGGTCGTTTCCTCAGTTGTTGGTACTGTTTTTGACAGATCAACAGAATTTGCCGTTGATGTAGCTTTTTGCAAAACCTGTTTGTAGCCTAGTGAGGAAACGATCGCTTTGAATGTGACATCTTCTCGACCGCTATTGAAAGCACGGGAACCATCTGCCCAGACAATGAGTTTTGGCAGTTCCGATGGCATAAGAACCTGACGAATAATAAAATCTATAACTTGTGCGGTGGCACCGTTAATGCCAAAGTTAAATACGTTAATATCAGAGTAACCTTGAGTCGATAAGAAGAGCGAAAGTGCAGCCGGATCTACTCCTCTAAGAGCGCGGGAGGAGCCAATAATTAACACTTGTGGTGGTTTACCTGTTTTTGCCAAACGCTGTCTGTACAATGCCAGTTGCTCATCTAACTGTCGGACATTGAAACTGGGTATGCGCGATCGCGCGGCTAGAAGAATTGCAGTTGCGGTGGCCTTTTGCTTAAGTGGTTCAGCTGTCAAACTTCTGTCTTGGGTATTATCCGTTTGCGTGAACTCCGAAGCATTGAATACAGAACTTATCTGATGAGAAGATTTTTTCTGGGAAGTATGGGCAAGAAACTTGCTTTTCTGACTCTGGGTTCCATTCTTCAATGAAGATTGAGGTGAAACTCTGGCGATTGGTGTTGGTGGCCGAGAGTTTTCAAGAATTTGCGCTAACACCCAATCAATTTGTAAGGTAAGTAGCAGCCCAAGCGTCCCCCAGACGAGAGCAACTCGCAATCCTTGGGGATCGTCAGTTTGCTTTGGTAAAGAGTCGCTTTCGACAAAGATTTGTGTTCCCAAAAGAAACTTTCTTGCGGTTGCTCTCCAATCCCGAGCCACATCCGTGACAAAACTTTGAACCTCGGAGGTTGTTAAATCTGGACGCAGCAATGGTTCATGACTCTCCTCAGCAAGAAGCTCGCCAACATAGGCGCTTGTGGCAGCAAATTCTGGGGTTGCTTCTGGTACTAAATGTCGCCGATATTGAAAGTCAGCCCCATAGTGCCAATTCGGCTCTTTATTGCCAGCACGACGACCATAGACTCGCACTCCAACAATTCCTGAGATTTTTAATTGTCTGACAAGTTGAATGACTATCCCAGCAGTCGATTTGCGTTTGGGACAAATGGGTGCATCACACATAATGTGTAATAAATCACCTTTATATAGTAGAAGTACTCGAGTCCCTCCTGTTTTTAAACGGGAATCTAAGTCAGGGTTCAGCAAGCGCTCAAGCAGAAAAAGGATAGCAGGTTCGTCGCCAGAACTTGCCAAATCTAATACCGATATTGCTAACGCCGGATATTCAGATCCAGGTAAGGAAATCCAGTCAATCCAATCTGGTGAAAGATTGGTGCTTTTTTGTTGACCGTAGACGGCGACAGAAACAATCCCTTGAGGAGCGATCGCTTCCAACAGAGGCTTGATTGTTTCCACACATAGTGTTTGCTCGGGTACTGGAGTTGTGGAGGAGGTACAGAATAAATGTAGTGTTGATTCGCTGAGAGTTGCCTCCACTGCCACAAGTGACTCTGATAACGCTGCATTCAATAAGCGGACGATCGCTTGAACATCGCCCCATCTTGCCCATTCCCTGAGCATGACTTCTGGGGGGGTTAAATCTATCCGTAGTAGCCAATCAAACCTTGTTTCTCCATTGACTTGAGAAGCAATCAGTGCATCTTGGTAACCGGAAAGCTGGAGTTCCCTCAACTTTTGGGCGACAGGGAGAGCGATCAAAGAGGGATCGGGGGTATAACTAGAATGACAAAATACCCATAGGCGATTTTGATGAGCAGAACTTGTCGGATCTGGCTTTTGCTCCCTGACTTTCACTTCTACCGCCACACCCAAGGACGATAGCATTTCACTAAGATAGCGTGCGATCGCATCTGGGTTCCCTTGGCGTGCCAAACTTTCGTTAGAGACGACCAAAGCTCCACCGGGTGTTATTCCACCGGGTGTTATTGTGTCTGTACCTTCGATAAGAGCGTTGTTTGCCTGTTCGAGATGCTTACCCAATTGATTTAAGTAGACCCGATGATACCATTCAGGTCGCTTTTCGCCTTTTTTTCGACCGTAAACAATGACTTGGTAGATTGAGGAAGGCTCGCCACTGGTGAGAACATCCAGGTTTGTTTGCTGTAGTGCTTGCAGCAAGTCAGATAGAGTTCGCCAACGTTTGGGACATTCTTGACCTTCACAAAGAATATGTAGGTCGTTACCCCGCAAGCGGATTTTCACCCCGAATGTGCTGATCCCTGTTGCTTGGCTGACCCACTGTATTAAAGATTGCTGACTATCTGGTAATGCTATTTTCATTTTTGGGTTGAGTTTACAGCAAGCTAGTGTTGGGAGGTAGTGCTTTTATGATGCAAACAGCAGTCAACAGTTAGTTGAAAGCTTGTAAACTAGAATTATATGGACTATTACACCATGAAGCTTTTTTTAACACTTTTATTACCTCATTGGCTGGCAAAATCGGTAAAGATAGTTTTATACGGTTGCAAGATATCAGTTTTTTTAGACTAGTGTCTTTTCCAATCATCCTAACAACCACGCTCGAACTACCTATGTCACCAGCTATTTCTCAGCCTTCATCAGATGCCGGATTAAATCTAACTTTGTTTACCATTCCTCAATTTTTACTCTTACAAATGGGTACAGCGTCTATCCTACTGCTATTGTTAGCAGAGAAAGCTTCCTCCGAAACTTTATATGCTATTGGCGAATCGAGTGAAGAATTGTTTCGGGGTGATCGTCTCCCTCTCCTCAACTTTCCTATACAGAACGACTTCAAGCAATCATAAAAAGTTAACTTACTACAAAAGCGTAGTTTAGTCTCAAAGCCCTCTTAGTTGTGTAAAGGGGTTTTAGTGTGGTATGAGAACGCTCTGTCAAGATGAAGCGTTAAAATAAGATTCTTTTTTGTGTTCTTCTTGAGCTTCACTCTTTCGCTACCTTGAACTTCATAGGGTATACCCTGTGGAAAGCTCTTGGTGTCTACGTGGTTCAAAATATTTTTCAACCGCGTACTACAGGCGAAATCTCTTCTAAGACAAGGCTTAGCACTTAAACTCGCACTCGCGGTAAGGTAGAGCTTTTGGTGGGGTTTCACTCTCACCACAGCGACTGCGATCTTCAAAGCACGAGCGTTACAAGGGAGGGCTTGCTGAAGGGTATATCCCAAAGGTAAAATATTGTCAAAAATTGACTCATATGTTCCTGGTTTTTGAGGCACCTTGACAGGACTAAGTATAACAGCCTAGTAGATACGTTACTGTCATGTGTTTTTTACGTTTCCATTTCCCTTGTACTCTTTCATCCCCTTCTCCCTCTATAAAGGTCAAATTCCATAACTTTGTCATAGCAAAATTGGAGATTGTAAACAGTAACTTGCTTTACCAAGCAACTCGGTATGAATAAACATGACGCGCATTGTCTGGGTGTCGGGGAGTAGGAGAAATGTCTAGATTTCAAAGCATCTTTCACCTACAGCCGGGATGACCAGCTAACTTTATTTGTGCCAACCTACTTAGAATAATTAAAAATCATGAGTTATCTTTTAGACTCGTCGGCTCCGGCTGTGAATATCTACCCTTCCTCAGATGTATTGTTGCACCAGAACCTCCAAAGAGTGGAGGAATTATGGGAATCTGTTCTCCGCCAGGAATGTGGTCAAAATATGGTGGATCTTCTACGGCAACTACGGAATTTATGTTCGCCAGAAGGACAAGCAACCAATGATCAAGCGTCTGTATTCAAGTTGATAGAACAACTTAATATCAACGATGCAATACGGGCAGCGCGTGCGTTTGCTCTCTATTTTCAGTTGATCAACATTATAGAGCAGGACTATGAGCAAAGGCAGCAATTAACTCGCTATGAGTCGCAACCTAAATCAAATGTCTTCGGTTCCGCAAACCAAAAGGAAGCAGAAGCTCCTATCAACAATGGAGTAGGAGCAGATAGACAGACAAAGAGTTGGCAATCAAACTCAACCGGAAAACAAAAAGGCACTTTTGCTACTTTATTTCCTCTGCTACACAATCTCAATGTCCCACCCCAGCAAATTCAACGTCTCATGGAACATTTGGATGTGCAGCTCGTATTTACAGCCCATCCAACAGAAATTGTCCGTCATACCATCCGCGATAAGCAGCGTAAAGTTGTACGACTCATGCAACAACTGGATATCGTGGAAACGCGCAGCCAGAACGGTAGTCAACTTGCAGAAGCAGAAGAAATACGGGAACAATTGCTCGAAGAGATCCGCTTGTGGTGGCGTACCGATGAGTTGCACCAGTTCAAACCCTCGGTCTTGGATGAAGTCGATTATACTCTACATTACTTTCAAGAAGTTTTATTTGATGCTATTCCCCACCTTTACAAACGCTTCAAGTACGCTTTAGGGAAAACTTTTCCTTGGCTGGAACCGCCACGCAAAGACTTCTGTAGGTTTGGTTCTTGGGTAGGTGCAGATAGAGATGGAAACCCGTCAGTCACACCAGAGATTACTTGGCAGACAGCCTGCTACCAACGAAACATGGTGTTAGAAAAGTATATTACATCAGTGAAGCGGTTGATAAACTTGCTAAGTCTATCACTTCACTGGAGTGATGTTTTGCCAGACTTGCTGGAATCATTAGAACTAGAACAATCACAATTGAGTGAAGTTTACGATGAGTTAGCGTTGCGTTATCGGCAAGAACCGTATCGGTTAAAACTTTCTTATGTCCTCAAGCGATTGGAAAATACCCGCGATCGCAATCTGGCTTTGTACAAGCGGGAAACACCGAAAAGTAAGAATACCCCAATTTACCAATTGGGAGCGGAGTTTCTAACAGAACTAAGGCTGATTGAACGCAATTTGACAGAAACAGGTTTAAGCTGTCAGGAACTAGAAAATCTGATCTGTCAGGTAGAAATTTTTGGCTTCAATCTGACGCAACTTGATATTCGTCAGGAATCATCCCGCCATTCAGATGTTTTGAATGAGATTTTGGAATACCTGGGAGTTCTACCTCAATCATACAATGAACTTTCAGAGTCCGAGAGAGTCTCTTGGCTCGTAGGAGAACTGCAAACCCGTCGGCCGCTGATTCCTGCCCAACTTCCATTTTCCGAGAAAACCAACGATGTGATTGAAACCCTACGGGTGGTGCGATCGCTACAACAAGAGTTTGGTTCAAATATCTGCCAAACATACATCATTAGTATGTGCCGTGAAGTCAGCGATGTACTGGAAGTATTGCTATTGGTAAAAGAAGCAGGACTTTACGACCCCGGTACCGCTCATGGTACAATTCAGGTAGTGCCTCTGTTTGAGACTGTAGAAGATTTACAACGCTCAAAAAGCGTGATGCGGCATTTGTTTGAACTCCCCCTGTATCGGGCTTTCTTAGCTGGAGGCTATACGGTAATTAAAGGAGACAAGGAAAACATTGAAGATAAGGAAGCAATATCTTCCAAGACTTCCTCACTTCCCTCTTCCCTGACTCTTAATTTGCAAGAAGTCATGCTGGGGTATTCTGACAGTAACAAAGACTCTGGTTTTTTAAGTAGTAACTGGGAAATTCATAAAGCCCAAAAATCTTTGCAGCGAATAGCTGAGGAATATAATATTACTCTCCGGATTTTCCACGGACGTGGTGGTTCCGTTGGACGTGGTGGTGGGCCATCTTATGAAGCTATTTTGGCTCAGCCAGGTCACAGTATCAACGGGCGAATCAAAATTACCGAACAAGGAGAAGTATTGGCTTCCAAATACTCCTTGAAAGATTTAGCTTTGTACAATCTTGAAACCATCACCACTGCTGTTATTCAAGCAAGCTTGTTGCGGACAGGGTTTGACGATATCCAACCTTGGAATGAGATTATGGAAGAGTTAGCAGCGCGATCGCGTACCCACTATCGCGCTTTGATCTACGAACAACCCGATTTTATTGACTTCTTCCACCAAGTCACTCCGATTGAGGAAATTAGTCAGTTACAAATCAGTTCTCGTCCCGCCCGTCGTCCATCAGGTAAGAAGGATTTAAGCAGTCTACGAGCAATTCCATGGGTATTCAGTTGGACGCAAACCCGGTTTTTACTTCCTTCTTGGTATGGTGTGGGTACAGCCTTGCAGGAATTTTTACATGAAGAGCCAGAAGAAAACCTGCAACTCCTACGCTATTTTTATGTCAAGTGGCCCTTCTTCAAGATGGTGATTTCTAAAGCAGAGATGACCTTAGCAAAGGTAGACTTGCAAATGGCAAAGCACTATGTAGACGAATTGTCAAATCCTGAGGATAAAGATCGTCTTCAGAAGGTTTTTGAGCAAATTGCTCGCGAATATTACCTGACACGAGATTTAGTTCTACAAATTACCGGTCACCAACGACTTCTGGATGGCGATCCCATACTACAGCGTTCCGTACAATTACGTAACGGAACAATTGTACCGCTAGGTTTTATACAGGTTTCTCTTCTAAAACGTCTGCGCCAGTCTCGAACTAATTTCACTTCCGGAGTTATCCACTCTCGTTACAGTAAAGGTGAGTTACTGCGAGGAGCATTATTAACTATTAATGGTATTGCGGCAGGAATGAGAAATACTGGTTGAAATATAAATTGTTGGTGGTTAGTCGTTAGTGGGAAATGTAACCAACAACTACCAACTACCAACTTCAAACAAACAACTACCAACTCCCAACAAACAAATGAATCGAGTTCTAACTTGCACCCTTTTAGCACTACTTGCAGGCTTTTTTAGTAGTTATGTCGGTGGGCAAATTTCCCTAATTCTTCACAACCAGAAATGTCAAAACCAAGCTTGGGGTTTTCAACAGATGTGTAATGCTTGGGAGACACCAGGGGCAATATGGCAGGGTAGCACCACAGGAATGTGGACAGGGACTGTTTTAGGGGCATTTGTTGGGGGAACGGTGACGCGACAAGGTAGGAAGTAGAGTTCTATTTAATCTAGATCACATCTACGTACATGCGAGCGGATATTAAACCCGCCTTTACAAGAGTAGGAAAAAGTTTTGTGTCACTATTACTGGTAAAATTTATGATTAGCCCAGGTTTCTAGTTAGACATGTATGGTGTTTACCCATAAAAGCCTTAACTATATAACTAGCAACTTAGATTATTAGTCATAACTGTGCATTGCCATGACTGCAGAAACTAATCAAGAGAATCAAACGACCACAGGTGCTGATGCTATTGATGAAGCGATCGCGCGGGGAATTGATTTTGACGGATCTCCGATTCCGCCTACCAAGCTGGAACTTTATCATAAAGTCATGGCACTAGAGGCAAGCAGACAGCGCAGTGGTGTATCGAATACCATGCGATCGCGCATCGTGCGGATTGGGGCAAAACATATTCCCCAACCTGAACTCGATCAAATGCTAAAGGAAGCAGATTTCGCTCCTTTGAAAGACAAGGAAATTGCCTTTTTCTATAGCAAAAAATGACTCCTGTATGGGCGAAGAAACCTTTGCCCCTACGCACGACTTCTCTTACCAGAAATCTGTAACTTCGTACCCCTGCTCCGCTAGCATTTGTCGCAGTAAAGGTAAGCTAAGTCCAATCACGTTACTGTGACAACCTTCTATTTTTTCCACAAAGAGACTGCCATGTCCTTCAAGTGCAAAACTACCAGCACACTTGAGGGGTTCACCCGTGGCAACATAAGCATTGATTGCGCGAGCGCTCATTTGAGCAAAGTATACTCTTGTCACCTGACACCTTACCAAAGTTCGATTTTGGGAAAGATCGATTAAGGCATGACCCGTGTAAAGATCTCCAAAGTTTCCTTGCATTTTTTGCCAGCGTAGGCAAGCTTCTTCGGAATTAGCTGGCTTACCATGAATCTCGCCTTGAAGAGCTAAAACCGAATCGCAACCCATGATTAAAGCCGATTCAAATTGAGGGGCAATAGTTTCTGCCTTCTTCTGTGCCAGAGTTTGCACGAGTTGTGCGGGATCACATAATTGAACCTGTGACTCATCAAAATTACTAGGGCAAGCGATCGGTTCAATGCCAACTGTTTGTAGTAAGCGGAGTCTTGCTGGTGAAGCAGAGGCAAGTACAAATTGGGGAATTTGCATAAAACTTGATCTAAGAATAACAAAGGAGGGAGAGAGGGAGAACAACACAAGGGCAGAAGAGAACAAAATTTAAAACTCCGCGCCGACTGTACGGGCGGGTTATGTCAGATGTTGTGTTTGCTTCGATGTTGTTTCGATTAAACCCGACTGTAGGGGCGGGTTATGTCAGATGTTGTGTTTGCTTCGATGTTGTTTCGATTAAACCCGCCCCTACGTGCGGGTTATGTCAGATGTTGTGTTTGCTTCGATGTTGTTTCGATTAAACCCGCCCCTACGCGCCCACTGCTTGCTAATAAACTGAAAAAGAACTTACAGATTCTTCAACCGACTGTTTAACTTTTGGCCAACGCTTTTCGGACACTGAAGCATTAAATGTAAAAAGTTTACCACGGCTGACAGCAACGTTGGCGAGGTTGTGGCGTTGTTGATTGTTAGGGAGTTTGATGACATACTCTAAAAGATAGTATGTCTTCCCGTTAGATTCCCGCTCTTGGGCATTCACTAATTCAGCTTGGCGATTAGAACCAACTGGTGCAAGGGCATTTTTTCCTAGTCTATATCCTACTTCTCCTGGTGTCCCCAACTGTGCTAAAGTTTTACCTTCTGGAACTGGACTAATCACCACAGAAACATTTTCACTCATCTCAATCAAATCGTGAAACACAACATTAGGTCCGTTGGCAACTTTAATTTGTACCCAGCCATTAGGATATAGGAATTGATAGCCATCAGTGGTGTTGACATAGCTTCTGAGTACATCAGCAACCGCAACATCAGAATGACTTAGACAAAAGCTCAAAACCAACAGCAAATTTAATATAATTCGTTTCCACATTTCTCTACTTTCCTTTGGGCTGGAAGCAATATTTAAGACAAGCCTAATTTCACATGTCTATTGTCCCACGTATGCTGACAACTTACGAACTGCGTTGGTTTTACCCTGGTAAAGTTCCTGAAGACATTAAGCTGTGGTTTGAGCAAAATTGTCTCATGAACCCTTCATCACCCCCAGAAGAACGTTCAGATGTGTATCTTTACTCACCTGAAAGTACTTACTTGGGAATAAAGCTACGGCAAGGACGGCTAGATGTCAAATGGCGCAAAGCAGAAATAAGTGTTGTGAGGTTTGGTGAGTTTGCAGAGGGGAATGTAGAAAAATGGGGTAAGTGGCTGTGTTGCGATCCTACAGAAGAAAGTTTTCAACCGAACCAAGTTTTAAGTAATCCTACTTGGGTAAGTGTTAAAAAAGTTCGTTACTCACAACTTTACCAAATATTACCTAACTTTTCACCGCAACCTATCTCAGTTGATGAAAGTATTGATAATGGTTGTAGTGTGGAACTAACCTCTATAATTATTCACGAAAATTCTTGGTGGAGTCTTGCGTTTGAAGCCTCAGGCGAAGATAACCGTCTTATGGATAATCTTCAGGCAACAGCCAATTTAGTATTCAATTCTTATAATGGAACGAAATTGCAAATTGAGAATTCTTACGGTTACCCTAGTTGGTTAGCCTTTGTTAATCTATGATAGCTTGCACTATTTCTAGGCAAATAATCCCCTCAAGATACAAAAAATCTTCTTGTATTGAAGAAATTAGCGCTTAATTGTTTTTCCTTACTATTCCTCATAACTGGAGTTTAGACTAAAAGTCAGCGAACGCTACCATAACAGTTCAAATGTACTA
>JAQYWN010000019.1 GCA_029379265.1 Rhizonema sp. NSF051 | reverse complement strand
ACCATAAAGCATTTAATATTACACATCAACAGAATACATATTCTAGTTTTCCAAAAAAACTTTAAGAAGGATTTATAAAAGTAAATGCAGTTAAATGATCATGCCCAGCCTTTAGCAATGTTTTCAGGAATATTTGCACGAGTAAAATTGTTATTTCACCTTAAAACAATTGTCCCTACTGAATCGATACCCAGGGCAATTGTGCCGGAACTTCAAAAGCTGGTGCAGCAGTCGGCTGGCATTGAAGCAGGGGTAGACTTTATTCAAGTGAGCAACAACCGCCATCAAATTGCGCCAAATAATCCCGAAGATGCTAGCTCTGCACCCTCTCAACTGTCGGGAAGTTCCGTAAATGTTTTGCTCGGCGTGTGTAAGTATGACTACAACATGTTCCAAAATTATGCTCAAGCACAAATACGCGCCGCCTATACAAAAGCTAATGTCGCCCCCAATACAATTTCCTACATCGAAGCCCATGGTACAGGTAGGTCCTTGCGTGAACTAATAGAAATTAATAGAATCAAACGAGCATTTAGGCAATTACATCAACAGTATAATTTGTCCTTAGTGAATCACCTCTATTGTAGACAGAGTCAGGAGAAATTTTCCCGAGAGGGGCTGGTATAAGTTCATTTGGGTTTGGAGGAGTTAATACCCATGTAATTTTGGAAGAAGCACCAGAACCTTTATTAGTAAACGAGGAATTTGTGATTTTGGAAGAAGTACCAGAACCTTTATTAGTAAACGAGGAATTTGAGCGTCCGTACCACTTACTGACTATATCAGCAAAAACTGAGCAGGCATTGATAGAACTGCGACAGATCTATGGGGAATTCTTGACTTCTAATGCCGATATATCACTAGAAGATATATGTTATACGGCGCATATAGGGCGTGAGCATTTTAATCACCGTCTAGCTATTGTCGCTAACTCTAGGGAGCAGTTAGTAGAGCAACTTACCACCAAAGACACTACCATCACCAATCATGCAGGCAAAAGAGGAGCGAAGATAGTTTTCTTGTTCACAGGACAAGGCTCGCAGTACTTGAATATGGGACGGCAACTCTACGAAACTCAACCCATCTTCCGGCAAACTATAGAGCAGTGCGATGAAATCCTTCGCCCATATCTAGAGCATTCTTTATTAGAGGTACTCTATCCTACCGAAATAGAGGAGCAGATTTCATCTCTACTAAATCAAACTGCCTATACCCAACCAGCGTTATTTGCCTTAGAATATGCCCTGTATCAACTATGGAAATCTTGGGGGATCGAGCCTGATGTAGTGATGGGGCATAGCGTTGGAGAATACGTGGCAGCAACAGTTGCAGGGGTTTTTAGCCTAGAAGATGGACTTCTACTCATCGCCCAAAGAGGACAATTAATGCAGCAGTTACCCTCGGGAGGTGAAATGGTTTCCCTAATGGCAACAGAAGCGCAGGTTAGGGAAGTCATCGGCTCATTACCCAACACAGTGGCTTTGGCGCAGCCGATTGTGGGCATCGCGGCTATTAATAGTTCCCAAAGTGTAGTGATTTCTGGAGCCAGTGAAGATATTGCGGCTATTTGTGAACAGAGCAAATTACAAGGCATAAAAACAAAGCGGTTACAAGTATCCCATGCCTTCCATTCCCCCTTGATGACACCAATGTTGGCGAATTTTGCAGCAGTCGCCAATAATGTCACCTACAATCAACCCCGGATAGCAATAGTATCCAATGTCACTGGACAACTTGCCAACGAGAACATGACCACAGCAGAATACTGGGTGAATCATGTTCGGCAAACAGTGCAGTTTGCCTCAAGTATGCAGACATTACAAGGTTATGAAGTTTACTTAGAAATTGGTCCCAAGCCTACTCTGTTGGGTATGGGGCGTGAGTGCTTACCAGACAGCGAAGGTGTGTGGTTGCCTTCTCTACGTCCGGGAGTCCCAGAATGGCAACAACTGCTCTCTAGTTTGGGTGAGTTATATGTAGCTGGAGTTCAGGTAGATTGGTTAGGTATGAATCGCGACTATCCCCGCCAGAAAGTTGCATTACCCAACTATCCATTTCAAAGACAGCGCTATTGGATTAAGAATCCAGACTCTGTATTCCGAACACAAAAATCAAAAAAACTGCACCCATTGCTTGAGAAAAAGCTGCAATTGCCCTTAAGCAAAGAAATTTTGTTTGAATCGGAATTTAGTACCAGCACCAAGCCGTTGTTAGCAGAATATCAAATCGACAACCAAGTTGTCGTACCTGGAGCCTGTCATCTTTCCTTACTATTAGGTGCAGCCAAGCTCACTTTCGGCAGTGAGGCATGTCTATTAGAAAATATAGTTTTTCCCCAAGCATTAGCTATCCCCCAAAAAGAAGCACGCACAGTACAGTTGCTGCTTTCCCCACTTGAACGTCGTGGCAAATCTTTCCAACTGATCAGCTTTGATGCAGCAAGACAGAGCAGTACTGAGGTAAGTCAATGGTTAGTCCATGCCATAGGTGTAATCTCGCCCAGCATTAACACTACATCACAAACCATTGCCATCCAAGAAATACAAGCACGCTGTACTCAACAAATAGCTGCACTCGAAATTTACCAAAGTTGGCAGCAGCAGATCCAATTGGGTGCAAGCTTCCAGTGGCTTGATTGCATCTGGCGTGGGGAAGGAGAAGCCCTAGCCAAAATCAAATGGCTAGACGTAGGAGATGAGCAACAGGAGTATCAGTTATATCCGGGTTTGATTGACTCGTGCTTGCAACTAACTAACATTGTCAACTCTTGCAAAGACACTTTTGTGCCGTTTGCGATTGAGAGTTTCCGGTTTGACAAACCTCCCCAAACTCAACAGTTATGGTGTCATGCACTCCGACGACAGCAACGAAACGCTGATGTTGACAAGCTCATAGTAGATATCAAACTATTTGACTTCAAAGGACAGTTGATTGCAGATATGGTCGGCGTGGAAGCCAAAAAAGTAACTCGCCAGTTGTTGCTGGATTCCCACAGTCTTGATGTTACAGGCTGGTTATATGAAATTGACTGGCAACCAGTTGACCTAATAGACCAATCCACTGTCATCAAGGGTAGTAATTGGTTGATTTTCACAGATATACAAGGACTAGGCGAACAGCTAGCTGAACAATTACAACACCTTGGTGCTGATTACAGCTTAGTTTATACTGGTGTTAACTATCAAAAAAATGACCAGCAACACTACCAAATAGACCCCAGTCAGCCAGAACACTTCCAAAAACTGCTGTCTGAGATTGATCGCCAACAACCACTGGGGATCATTCACCTCTGGAGTATTGCTCCAGAGGTGGATGATGAGAACAATATCCAAGCAGCAGAACTGAAAAATTGTGGTAGTGTCGTGCATTTAGTGCAAGCATTGGCGCAACTCTCTTGGCAAATATCACCGCATTTGTGGCTAGTGACACAGGGAACCCAAGCAGTGCCATTCATCTCTGAGCCATTGCAACTTTCAGGCAGCAGTTTGTGGGGATTAGGTCGAGTCATTGCCTTAGAGTATCCAGAATTTCAATGTGTGCTTTTGGACTTATGTGTCCAAGGAACACGACAACAACACCTACAAGCACTACTACTGGAGTTATCAGCAGCAGATGCTGAAGATCAAATCGCCATTCGCCAAGACAAGCGATACGTAGCGCGACTGGTGCGGCGTACTGCCAGTTCTCCCATTGAACAACTGGTAACAGATTCCCAAGAGCCAGTGCAATTAAAAATATCCGAATATGGCGTATTAGATCATCTTTCCTTGGTAGGGATGAGGCGTCGCCGACCAAAAATGGACGAGGTAGAAATTCAAGTGCAAGCGAGCACAGTGAATTTCCGGGATGTACTCAATGCTTTAGGAATGCTCAAAGAATATTATGCCGAAAAGATGGGGATTATTCAGGCGAGTGACTTGACTTTTGGCTTTGAATGTGCTGGAATTGTCGTCGCTGTGGGAGAAAATGTTTCCCATCTGCAAGTCGGGGATGAAGTTGTGGCATGGGTGACCACTCATGATGCCTTGACTAGTTTTGTCACCTTAGCCGCAACGACTGTGGTGACAAAACCGAAAAATTTGAGTTTACCACAAGCAGCAACAACACCTATAGCATTTTTAACAGCCCAGTATGGATTGCATAAGCTGGCTCAAATTCAGCCAGGAGAAAGAGTTTTGATTCATGCGGCGGCAGGAGGGGTGGGTCAAGCGGCGGTGCAGATAGCGCTGAATGCGGGTGCCGAGGTATTCGCCACGGCTTCAATTCACAAGTGGGAATTTCTCAAATCAATGGGAGTCAAGCATGTGATGAACTCCCGCAGCCTGGAATTTGCCGACGAGGTGATGAGTCTGACACAGGGACAAGGGGTAGACGTTGTTCTCAATAGCCTCAATGGTGAGTTCATTCCCACAAATTTACAGGTGCTCTCAAGTGGGGGAAGATTTGTTGAAATCGGCAAAGTTGGTATCTGGGATCAGAGCCAAGTCAGAGCCACAAGAGAAGATGTGTCATATTTTGCTTTTGATTTAGGTGAAGTTCACCACAAGCATCCGGATTTAATCCCCTCCATATTGCAGGAGTTGATGGGAAAATTCCAAGCGGGTACTTTAAGACCCTTACCTCAGACAGTATTTCCAGTGGAGCAAGTCGTGGATGCTTTTCGATACATGCAAACAGCTAAACACATTGGCAAAGTGGTGATCTCAATGCCGCCAATTAATCCAAGGGTGAATCAGGGGCAATTATCTATACAACCAGATGCGAGTTATTTGATTACTGGTGGATTAGGTGCCCTAGGTTTGGAGGTGGCAGGGTGGCTGGTAGAAAAAGGAGCGCGACACTTGGTACTAACTGGACGCAGCCAGGGATCTGTTGCCACACTAGAGCGAATATCCAGCTTTGAGCAATTAGGGGTAAGGGTGCTGGTGCTACAAGCGGATATCTCCAAGGTTACTCAGGTTGTGGGAGTATTAGAAAAAATCAACTCCGAGCTACCGCCACTACGGGGGATTATTCATGCGGCAGGAGTAGTGGATGGTGGAGTGTTAAAGGAGCAATCTTTAGAGCGCTTTTGGCGAGTGATGGCTCCGAAAGTGCAAGGGGCATGGAATATCCATAGCTTGACCCAACATTTGCCGCTCGAGTTTTTTGTTTGTTTCTCGTCCATGAGTTCGGTGTTTGGCTATGGGGGACAAGGAAATTATGCGGCAGCTAATGCTTTTATGGATAGCTTGGCTCATTATCGCAAGAGTTTTGGTTTGCCGGGATTGAGTATTAATTGGGGGCCTTGGTCGCAGGTGGGGATGTTAGCTAGCTTGGATAATGGCGACCCAAATCGCATGCAGTGGGTAGGTATTGGTAACATTGCTCCGATGAAGGGATTGGCTGTACTTGAGCAATTGTTAAACCAATCTTCTGCCCAAGTGACGGTAATACCTATCAACTGGTCGCAATTTATCAGCAAATCGGCTTTCGTCCCACGCCTTTTCGCTAACTTCACTGATACATTTGTTAAGAGAAATGAAAAATCTCAGTTTCACACTTTCCTAGAGTCATGTGATCCTAGCGATCGCAAAAAACTTTTAATTGACCATATTTGCTCACAGGTGACTAAAGTGCTAGGGCACAACCTCTCGCAAACAATAGACATCCAGCAAGGATTTTTTGAGTTAGGGATGGATTCTCTGACAGCTATAGAACTGAGAAATTCGCTGCAAAGTAGTTTGGCTTCCTCTTTGCCGTCTAGCTTGACTTTTGACTACCCGACAGTCATAAAGCTAGCTGATTATCTAGCTCAAGAAGTGCTTATGTGGAATGAAGCCGTTGAGTTGGATGTGGGCTCACAAATCATTAACCATCAGCAGGTGCTAACCAAGTCCGATCTAGAAGATTTATCCGATCATGAAGCTGAAGCCTTGCTGCTCGAAAAATTGGCAAGCATTAATTATTGAAGAGTCAAATTATGAGTTTACAAGCAAATCAGTCAATTTCTCCAATTAAGCGAGCGCTTCTAGCTGTAGAGGATATGCAAGCCAAGCTAGAAGCTGTAGAAAAAGCCAAAAAAGAACCAATTGCGATCTTGGGCATGGGTTGCCGATTTCCAGGAGGTGCTAACAACCCAGAAGCATTCTGGCAACTACTGCGAGATGGAGTAGATGCAGTTACTGAAGTGCCACCTAATCGCTGGGATATTAATGCTCTCTATGACCCTAATCCCGAGACTCTCGGAAAAATGTACACTCGCTACGGTGGTTTTGTCAGTCAGATAGAGGAATTCGACGCTCAGTTTTTCGGGATTTCCCCCAGAGAAGCGGTGAGCCTCGATCCTCAGCAACGTCTGCTATTGGAGGTTAGTTGGGAGGCACTAGAAAATGCCTGCATCCAACCCGCTCAATTGGTTGGCACTAAAACCGGGGTATTCATTGGCATCAGTGGTAATGAATATTTACAACGCTTGTTGACCAGAGACGCAACAGAGATTGATGCTTACCAAATTACAGGCAATGCTCTTAGTGTCGCGGCAGGTCGCTTATCTTATATTCTGGGTCTCACAGGACCAAGCTTGGCAGTGGATACTGCTTGCTCCTCCTCTTTAGTAGCAGTTCATTTAGCTTGTCAAAGTCTGCGTCATACTGAGTGTGATTTAGCGATCGCAGGCGGTGTCAATTTGTTGCTGAAGAGTGAAAGTAGTATTAATTTATCGAAAGCCAGGATGCTTTCACCGGATGGTCGTTGCAAAACCTTTGATGCCACAGCCGATGGTTATGGTCGTGGTGAGGGGTGCGGGGTGATTATCCTCAAGCGCTTATCGGATGCAATCCAAGACAAAGATCAGATATTAGCATTGATTCGCGGCTCGGCAGTTAACCAAGATGGTCGTAGCAGTGGTTTAACAGCACCCAACGGACCATCGCAGCAAGCAGTAATTCGCCAAGCTCTGGAAAATGGTGGCGTAGAACCAGGTGAAGTTAGCTATTTGGAAGCTCATGGTACAGGTACAACTCTAGGAGATCCAATTGAAGTGGGAGCAATGGCTGCGGTGTTTGGCTTGAATCGCCCCAAAGACCAACCCCTAACTATTGCTTCAGTGAAAACCAACATCGGACATTTAGAGGCTGCTGCTGGAATTGCGGGGATCATTAAGGTAGTGTTGCAATTGCAGCACCAGGAAATTGCACCACATTTGCACTTTCAACATCCCAGTCCCCATATTAGCTGGGAGAATTTGCCCCTAATCGTGCCGACTCAAAAAACTGACTGGCAAACAGCAAACAATTCCCGCTTAGCAGGAGTTAGTTCTTTCAGCATTAGCGGTACTAATGCCCATGTGGTTTTGGCACAATCCCCAACACTTGAGCCTCTCTGCCCAGCAGTCGAACGTCCTTTACATCTGTTCACTCTATCCGCAAAGACAGAGCCGGCGCTGCGGGAATTAGCCCTCAAGTATGCGACATATCTGCAATCGCATCCTGGAGTTAATATTGCAGACATGGGATATACCGCTAACACTGGGCGATCGCACTTTCAGAATCGACTTGCTGTGGTGGCTGAATCTACTGAGGTCTTCAGAGAGAAACTCATGACTTTCGCTGCTGGTGGAGAAACATCTGGACTTTCATCCAATCAACTTACCCAGCAAAAGCCACCAAAAATTGCCTTTTTATTTGCAGGTCAGGGTTCGCAGTACGTCGGTATGGGTCGCCAACTCTACGAAACTCAGCCTACCTTCCGTAAAGCACTTGATCGGTGTGATGAAATTCTTAGACCCCATTTAGGAAAATCTCTTATTGAAATTCTCTATTTATCCTCAACAGAAGAAACTGGTGAGTTTTTAACCTTAAATGAAACCGCATATACCCAGCCGGCTTTATTTGCCATAGAGTATGCCCTATCTGAAATGTGGCTTTCCTGGGGGCTAAAACCTACAGCAGTGATTGGTCATAGTGTAGGAGAATATGTCGCAGCCACTGTTGCGGGAGCTTTGAGCCTGGAAGATGGACTAAAATTGATTGCCCAGAGGGGACAACTCATGCAGTCTCTGCCTCAAGATGGGGCAATGGCAGCCGTTTTTGCCCCGGAAAATCAGGTGAGAGCAGCAATTCAAGCTTATATTCCACAGGTATCTATCGCTGCAATCAACAGTCCTGAAAATATTGTGATTTCTGGAATAGCCGAAATAGTCCACCGAGTTACGGCTAACCTGCAAGCAGAGGGAATAGAAGTCCGTAACCTCAAAGTCTCCCATGCCTTTCATTCTCCTCTCATGGAGCCGATTCTGGAGTCCTTAGAGGGGGCGGCAAGTCAAATTTCCTACCAAGCTGTGAGCATTCCCCTGATTTCCAATCTGACAGGTCAAATGCTGCAACCTGGAGAAATGCTCAATGCCCGCTACTGGCGAAACCACGCCCAAGAACCAGTACAGTTCATGGCAGGGATCAATACACTTTTAAATAAAGGCTTTGAGATCTTTTTGGAGGTTAGTCCCAAACCGACTTTATCCAGGTTGGGTCAGCAGTGCCAGCAGGAAAAGAGTGCAATTTGGCTTTCTTCTTTGGCTCCACAGCAGGAAGACTGGCTGTTATTGCTCAAGAGTTTATCTACTTTATATTTGCAGGGAGTCGATATTCACTGGCGCGGATTTGACCAAGACTACTCCCGCAGTTTATTGTCCCTGCCTACCTATGCATTTCAACGCCAAAGCTATTGGATTCAAAAAGTAAAGTCTACTACTATGAATGGAAAAGAATCGAAGACACAGGTGGATGTTGCCAAGAGAGACGGCAGACGTGAAGAAATTATCGGAACATTGCAAGCTTTAGCCGGAAGTTTAATGCACGTTTCTCCGACAGATGTCAACATTCATACTCCTTTTCTAGAAATGGGTGCTGATTCCATCGTGATGGTTGAGGCCGTGCAACGGATTCAAAACATTTATGGGTTAAAAATTACCATTCGTCAGTTATTTGAAGAGTTAGCCACTCTAGATGCCTTAGCAATTTATCTAGATCAGCATCTCCCTGCTGTATCTCCTCAAGCATCACCTGCTCCTGAAGTGCCACCACCAACTCCAGTGGTTGGAATTCCAACCTTTACACAACCCCAAATTTCTCCACACCAGCCAAAGCAAGTAGAAGCAACAGTCTCTGCAACAGCGCTGGAAAGAATCATGGGTCAGCAACTCCAGTATCAACTCCAATTAATGTCTAAACAGTTGGAGGTATTGCAAGACAAAAGTATTGCCCAGCCGCCAGAAGTTGTGGTAGAAAATGGAAAATCTGCGATCGCACATAACCACCCACAGCCTGTCCTACCTGCTCAAGAGAACCCAACTAGCCAAAAGAATCAGACAGTCCCCCCAGTCAAGCAAATAGCACCAGCACAAGTTTCTTCACCTTGGGGACCTAAAAAACCTCCCACTAGTGGGTTGACTCCCCAGCAGCAGCAACACTTAGAAGCTTTAATTGAGCGTTATACCCAGCGAACCAAAACCTCAAAAAAACTGGTTGAAAGTGATCGTCCTGTCTTAGCCGATAGCAGAGCCTCAGTGGGATTTCGCTTGACGATTAAAGAAATGCTTTACCCGATCGTTGCTGATCAGTCTCAAGGTTCTAGAATTTGGGATGTAGATGGCAACGAATACATTGATATGACAATGGGGCAGGGGGTGACTCTGTTCGGGCATAAACCCCCATTCATTATGGAAGCCCTGGAAGCACAGATCAAGCAAGGCATCCATCTAAATCCTCGTTCCCCTTTAGTTGGTGAAGTAGCTAAATTGTTCACCGAACTTACAGGTATGGAGCGAGTTTGTTTCTGTAATTCCGGGACGGAAGCCGTGATGGCAGCCATGAGGGTGGCACGAGCTGTTACTGGTCGAACCAAGATTGTTCTGTTTGAGGGTTCTTACCACGGACATGCTGATGGAACTTTAGTTAGACAGCAAATTATTGACAACGAGCGGCGTTCTTTTCCTCTCTCTGTAGGCGTGCCTGCGGGTGTTGTTGAAGATGTTATTATACTGGAATATGGCAGTTCCCAATCCCTGGAGTTTCTGCAAGTCCATGCTCACGAACTGGCTGCGGTGCTTGTTGAACCTGTGCAAAGCGGCAAACCTATGTTGCAACCCAGAGATTTTCTACACAGTCTCAGGCAAATCACTGCACAAGCAGGAACGGCATTAATTTTTGATGAAATGATTACTGGGTTCCGTAGTCATCCTGGCGGAGCGCAGGCTTTGTTTGGTGTTCAAGCAGATATTGCAACTTATGGCAAGGTGGTCGGGGGTGGTATGCCCATTGGTGCGATCGCTGGTAAGTCAAAATACTTAGATAGTATTGATGGTGGTATGTGGAACTATGGAGATAGTTCCTATCCCCAAGTGGAAAGAACTTTCTTCGGTGGCACTTTTTGTCAGCATCCCCTAGCTATGGTTGCAGCACAAGCTGTACTTAAGCATCTAAAACAGCAGGGATCTACTCTTCAACAAAAATTAAGCGATCGCACCTCTAAATTAGCTGCTACTCTTAATACCTATTTTCTCGAGAATGAAGTTCCGATTAAAATCGAACATTTTAGTTCCTTCTTCCGCTTTTCTTTAACTGGAAATTTGGATTTGCTTTTCTATCACATGGTAGAAAAGGGGATTTATGTTTGGGAATGGCGTAAGCATTTTCTTTCAACAGCTCATACTGAAGCAGATGTCTCCCAGTTTATCCAAGTAGTTAAGGATAGCGTTGAAGAACTTCGCACTGGAGGTTTTTTACCTGCAAAAAAGTCTTGGGCGTTCTCTCAACCTATTAATAGTACAAAGTACGACACAACAACCGAAGTGGGTTTAGAGTCAAAAAATACTGCTCAGGGATTTGGGGAACGACATCGCTCAGCGCCATCTAATTTAGAATTCAAAACCAGTTCTCATCGTCAAAAACCATTACAATTCAGCTTGTCTTATTTCGGTAGCTACGAGGCGGAATTTAGCAAAAATAAGTACAATCTATTATTTGAAGGCGCTCGGTTTGGCGATCGCCACGGTTTTACAGCGATTTGGATTCCTGAACGTCACTTTCATGCCTTTGGCGGTTTTTCTCCAAATCCTTCGGTAATTGCTGCTGCTCTAGCACAAGAAACTAAGCAAATTCAATTACGCTCTGGCAGTGTAGTTTTACCCCTACATCACCCAATTCGTGTAGCAGAAGAATGGGCAGTAGTTGATAATCTCTCTCAAGGCAGAGTTGGTATTTCTTTTGCTTCCGGTTGGCATCCCCATGATTTTGTCCTTGCTCCCCAGTCTTTTGGCAAACATCGCGAACTGATGTTCCAACAAATTAAGACTGTCCAAAAGCTTTGGCAAGGTGAATCTATTGAAGTGCCTGATGGGACAGGAAAAAATATTAGGATTAAGACTTACCCCATGCCGATGCAGTCTAATTTACCAATTTGGATTACCATCGTCAACAATCCAGATACATACATTAGAGCAGGAGAAATCGGTGCAGGCATTTTCACTAATCTCATGGGGCAAACTGTTGAAGATTTAGCCCAGAATATAGCCCTTTACCGTGAATCCTTAGCAAAGCATGGTTACGCACCAGAAGCCGGAAATGTCACCGTATTACTGCATACTTTTGTCGGCGAGGACTTAGCGCAAACCCGTGAGCGAGCAAGAAAGCCTTTCGCTAATTACCTCAAAACCTCTATTAACCTTTTGCAGAATATGGTTAAAAGCCAAGGTTTGCAAGTCGATTTGGACAAACTTGCAGAAGAAGATCGAGATTTTATCATATCTTCTGCTTATGAGCGTTATATACAGACAAGTGCTTTGATTGGTACTCCCGCTTCTTGTGTAAGCGTAATTGATAATTTGCGAGCAGCAGGTATTGACGAAATCGCCTGTTTTATTGACTTTGGTATAGATGAGAATGAAGTTTTAGCAAATTTACCCCACTTGAATGCTCTTAAAGAGTTTTATCAACAACCAGAAGAAAATTATGTCTCTTCTAATGCCTACACAATTCCTTTAACTGAAGCTCAAAAGCAACTCTGGATAATCTCTCAGTTGGGAGAAGATCGCTCAGTTACCTATAATGAATATGTGACGTTGCAATTGCAAGGTTATTTGAACGTGATAGCAATGGGCGAGGCGGTACAGAAATTAGTTGACCGTCACGAGGCACTACGGACAAAAATCAGTCCACAGGGGGATGTGCAAGAAGTTTTCTCCTTAATCAAAACTGATTGTCCTGTAGTAGACTTCAGTAGCATAGAAGGCGATGCCGAAAGCAGAGCACGCCTACGCAATGCTCGATTAGCTGATTGGTTTGAACAACAAAGCCAAAAACCCTTTGATCTTACTCAAGGCCCTCTGTTACGTCTGCATATTCTTAAGTTAGAACCAGAACTTCACTTATTATTTTTGAGTGCCCATCACATAGTAGTTGATGCCTGGTCAATAGGAGTGATGCTCCGAGAATTAGGGGCTTTGTATTCATCTGAGTGTCAAGGGACAAATTGCCAGATAAATCCTCCTAAACAATTTCGAGAATTTATAGAGTGGCAAAATCAGCTCAGCCAGACGCAAGAGATGCAAGCTGATAAATCTTACTGGTTGGAGAAATTGACAGCACCTCCTGTATTAAACTTACCTACTGACCGCATCCGCCCACCTATCCAAACATATAATGGTAGCCGGGAAACTATAAAGCTTGATGCTCAAGTAACTAGCAAACTTAAACTGTTCAGTCGCCACCAGGGTTGTACCTTATTGATGACATTAGTGTCAGTTTACATGACGTTAATTCACCGCCTTAGCGGACAGGATGATATTATCATTGGGTTACCTACATCTGGGCGATCGCTGTCAGGAAGTGAGGGGATAGTTGGTTACTGTACCCATTTCCTACCGATACGTAGTGAGTTATCGGGGAACCCTACGTTTGAAGAATATCTTAAACAGACACGGGGTATTTTATTGTCAGCTTACGAACACCAAGATTACCCCTTTGCTCAAATACTAAATCAACTGAATTTACCAAGAGACAATAGTCGATCTCAGCTGGTTAGTGTCAGTTTTAATTTAGAGCCACCCATTACTCTGCCTCAGTTTTTTCAACTAGAAACTAGTCTATTTTTTCAAGCTGTTAACTTTAAGGACCGGGATCTGCACTTAAATGTGATAGAAACAGCAAGTGAGCTATTAGTTGAATGCGATTACAATACTGATTTATTTGATGCAGATACCATTAACCGCTGGCTGAGTCATTTCCAAACTTTACTAACAGCAGTTGTCACTGAGCCGAAACAACATTTGAGGGAATTACCTCTACTTAATGAAATTCAACGCCATCAGTTATTAGTTGAGTGGAATGATACAGAAACGAATTACCTTTGCGATCAAACCATCCATCAGTTGTTTGAAGCGCAAGTACAACGAACACCTGAAGCCACGGCGGTAATATTTGGAAATCAACAGTTGAGCTATGCTCAGTTAAACCTCAAAGCTAATCAACTTGCCCATTATCTTCAAACTCTTGGAGTGAGTCCAGAAGTGCTGGTGGGAATTTGTGTAGAACGTTCTTTGGACATGTTAGTAGGACTACTGGGAATTCTCAAGGCGGGTGGTGCGTATGTACCACTTGAACCAGATCATCCTACTGATCGCTTGAGCTTTATGCTAGAAGATTCCGGGGTTTCGGTGCTATTGACCCAACAGCGACTGATTGATAAGCTGCCTAAACACGGGGCGCAGCTTATCTGTTTGGATACTGAATGGCAGAAGATATCTCAGTATCCTCAGGAAATTTCTCTTAGTGCTGTACAAGCTAGTAATCTAGCTTACATAATTTATACATCTGGTTCTACAGGAAAGCCAAAAGCAGTAGCGATTGAGCATCACAGTACAGTAGCTTTGGTGAGTTGGCTCAGATCTTGCACCAAGGTTTTATTGCGAAAATCGCACCCGGAAAAGCTTATGGTGCCGTTATTTGGACAATGCCCATTGACCCCTTATTGAGAAGGTGCAAGATGTGAGTTGGGCGCAATCAGTTTTTACACCCCATGAGCTTGCTGGTGTTTTAGCTTCTACCTCTATTTGTTTTGACCTTTCTGTTTTTGAGTTATTTGTGACTCTCAGTCTCGGAGAAAAAGTCATCTTAGCTCAAAATGCAATGCATTTATCTACCATTGCTGCTGCCAACTCTGTCACTCTCATTAATACAATTCCTAGTGCGATCGCACAGTTAATTCAAGAGAATAACTTACCTCAACAAATCTGCACGGTGAATTTAGCAGGTGAAGCGCTGCAAAATCAACTGGTACAGCAAATTTATCAGCACAGTCACATCGAGCGTGTGTTCAATCTCTATGGGCCTTCAGAAGACACCACTTACTCGACATTTAGCTTGATCGAAAAAGGGACAAGCTCCTCAGTAACCATTGGGCAACCGATAGCGAACACGCTTATCTACATCCTCGACCAATACCTTCAACCAGTACCGATTGGCGTACCAGGAGAATTGCACATCGGTGGAGCAGGATTAGCACGAGGCTACCTGAACCGCCCCGAATTGACACTAGAGTTATTCATCCCCAACCCATTCAGCACTAACGCCCATTCCCGCCTCTACAAAACTGGAGATTTAGCTCGTTATTTACCTTCGGGTCAGATCGAATACTTGGGACGCATCGATAATCAAGTGAAAATTCGTGGCTTTCGCATTGAATTAGGAGAAATTGAAACTTCTCTGAGCCAACATCCCCAAGTGCAAGCATCTGTGGTCATTGCCCGTGAAGACAATCCCGGAGATAAGCGTCTAGTCGCCTACATAGTGCCGCAGCCACAAGTAGCACCCACAATTACTGAACTGCGTAGTTTCCTGAAGGAAAAGCTACCAGACTACATGATTCCAAAGGCAATAGTTATCCTAGAGTCCCTACCGCTTACCCCCAACGGTAAAATAGATCGTCGTGCCCTACCAGTACCAGAATCACGCGCTGGAATAGAAAACAATATTGTACTACCTCGCACCTCAATAGAGGAAAAATTGGCACAGATTTGGGTGCAAGTACTCAGAATTTCAGTTGTGGGTATACACGACAACTTCTTTGAATTGGGTGGAGATTCCATCCTCGGCATTCAAATCATCACCAGAGCAAAGCTTGTCGGAATAGAACTGACGGTCAAACAACTATTTGCCCATTCAACGATCGCCTCTTTAGCCGCAGCCGCTCTCACGACAAAAACACTTGAAACTGACCAAGGATTAGTCAGTGGAACATTACCGTTAACACCAATTCAACAGTGGTTTTTTGAACAAGAATTATCACAAAAGCACCACTTTAATCAATCAGTTCTACTGACAGTTAGCTCTAATCTAAATATAGAAAAATTAGAGCAAGTCTGGCAGAAATTGCTCTTACATCACGATGCTCTCCGCTTAAGATTTACATTTAAAAAGGGGATTTGGCAGCAAACTCATAAAGTTCCCACTGATAGCTTTAATATCTCTCGTTTCGACTTATCCACAGTTCCAAAGAATGAGTTGAAAAATACAATTGAAACCATCGCTAATCAATTACAAGCGAGTTTGAATTTGTCAGAAAATTTGGTAGCTGTTGGCTTTTTATCGCTGGGTAATGACTTGCCAGCACGATTACTAATAGTGATTCACCACTTAGTAGTAGACGGTGTATCTTGGCGGATATTGTTAGAAGATTTACTCAGTGGGTATCAGCAATTAGAGACAGGTCTCACAATTCAACTACCTGCAAAAACTACTTCATTCAAAGATTGGGCTAATCAGCTACTAGAATATGCCCAAACAGAAGTATTGACATCAGAACTGGCTTATTGGTTGAGTGCATCTGAGTCCGAAGTTTCCTCGCTTCCAGTAGACATAGCGCAAGGAGCAAATACAGTTGCATCTGTTAGTACAGTATCAGTCTCATTAACCTCACAAGAAACTCATTCCCTATTATTTGATCTTCCGAAAGCTTATAAAACACAAATTAATGATGTCTTGCTAACAGCTTTAGTTGTGGTTTTAAGTAGATGGACTAATTCTAAGTCGGTGTTGTTCAACTTAGAAGGTCATGGAAGGGAAGATATTGTTGAAGGTGTAGACTTATCACGCACAGTCGGTTGGTTTACAACGCTCTTCCCGGTAGTTTTAAAACTCGAAGGCAACCTAGACAATATCGGTCAGGTATTAAAATCTGTCAAGGAACAGTTACGGGCAATTCCGAACAAAGGTATTGGCTATGGATTATTGCAATATCTGAATGTAGAGCCACAAATTAGCGCTCAACTACAAACAATTCCAACTCCAGAGATCAACTTCAACTATCTGGGTCAATTTGCTCAAGTTGTTAATACATCATCTGTAATGCAACTGGCTAATGAATCTAGCGGACTGAGCCAGAGTTTACTAAATTCACGCCCAAGTCTAGTAGAGATTAATGCCATCATTACAAACGAACAGCTACAGATAGATTGGGAATACAGTAGCAATATCCATCACCACAAAACCATTGAAAATATTGCCTGTGAATTTATCGGAACGTTGCGTTCTTTAATTACTCATTGTTTAGTGCCGGAAAATGCAGGTTATACACCAACAGATTTCCCATTAATCAAACTTAACCAGCAACAGTTGGATGGAGTTTTGGCAGGAATAGCATTAAAATCCCAACTACAAAGTAACTGGCAAAATCTTGAGGATATTTACCCTTTATCTTCAATGCAGGAGGGGATGCTGTTTGAAAGTTTGTTAGCTCCCAACTCAGGCGTATATTTTCAGCAGGCAATTTGCACTTTAACAGGTTCAATAGATGTAAACATCTTCGAGCAAGCTTGGCAGCAAGTGGTGGCAAGGCATTCCATCTTCCGCACGGCTTTCATTTGGGAGTCTTTAAACCAGCCAGTGCAAGTTGTTTATCGACAGGTTCAGGTTCAGGTTGAAACCTATGACTGGCGATCGCTATCTACTTTTGAGCAGCAACAGCAATTAGAGACTTTTCTTAACTCGGAGAGGCAACAAGGTTTCCAACTGTCGCAAGTACCATTGATGCGCCTACATCTGCTACATCTGGATGAGAATACTTATCAGTTTGTTTGGTGTCATCATCATATATTACTGGATGGTTGGTCTTTACCTTTGGTGTTCAAAGACCTATTGGATTGTTATCAAGTAATTTCTCAAAGGGAAAGTTTACCTCAGCTTGAAATCAACAACTACCGCAACTACATCGCATGGATACAGCAACAAAATCAATCTCTTGCTGCCCAATTTTGGCGACAAAAACTCAATGGTTTTAGTGCTCCCACACCATTAACTGTAGAGAAACCACTGTCAATGCGGGAAGAGAATTCAAGCTATAGTGAGCAACAAGTTCAGTTAACGCTGTCACAAACAGATGCAGTTGTATCTTTTGCACGACAACATCAATTGACCATCAGTAATCTCGTGCAAGCGACTTGGGGATTGTTGCTATCGCGCTATAGTTCTCAAACAGATGTGGTGTTTGGTGTCACTGTTTCCGGTCGTCCGCCATTGCTTATGAGTGTTGAGTCAATGATTGGAGTATTTATTAATACTCTACCAGTACGGATGCAAATCACTCCTGATACTGAACTGCTGAGTTTGTTGAAAGATTTACAAGCACAACAGATAGAGTCGGAGCAATTTTCTTATAGCTCATTAGTAGAAATTCAGGGTTTAAGTGATGTTCCCAGAGGTACATCTTTGTTTGAAAGCATTGTCATATTTGGGAATTATCCGGTAGATAATGCTGTTCTAGAAGATAATCGCAGTTTTTCTATCTCAAATTTTGATGTCATCGAACAAACAAATTATCCTCTGACAGTTTTAGCTACTTTTGGTAAGCAATTGTTGCTGAAGGTGAGCTACGATAACAGTCGATTTGAGGATTCGACCATTAGCCGGATGCTAGGACATTTTGTCACAATGTTACAGGCAATTGTCACCAATCCCTACCAACAAATTCCCTCTGTTCCCCTATTGACAGAATCGGAGTCACGGCAATTATTAGTAGAGTGGAATAATACTTTCAAAAACTATCCCGCTGATAAATGTATCCCAGACTTATTTGAAGAGCAGGTGGCGCTTACCCCAGATGCTATCGCCGTTGTGTTTGAAGACCAACAACTGACATATCAGCAGTTGAATGCCAAAGCTAATCAGTTGGCGCATCACTTGCAGTCATTGGGTGTGTCCAACGAAGTACTAGTTGGTATTTGTGTTGAGCGCTCTTTAGAGATGGTGATAGGACTGTTAGGGATTCTTAAAGCGGGAGGAGCTTATGTGCCACTTGACCCTGAGTATCCCACTGAGCGAAGCCGCTTCATTTTAGAAGATGCTCAAGTGAGTGTGCTTCTCACTCAACAGCATCTTGTGGACTTCCTCCCAAAAATTACTGCCCCTTTGGTGTTTTTAGATACTATCTGATCAAGAAATTCTCAGTGGAGTCAGGAGAATCCAATAATTACTAGAGATTCTGCTGACGTGGCTTATGTCATTTATACTTCCGGTTCTACAGGTCAGCCCAAAGGTGTGCAAATTTCACATCAAGCTGTTGGTAATTTCCTCTGTGCTATGAAACAGCAACCAGGAATTACACAACAAGATACACTCCTTGGGATCACGACTATTGCCTTTGATATTGCCGCGTTAGAAATTTTTCTGCCGCTGATTGTGGGTGCTAAGTTGGTCATCGCCCGTCGTGAAACGACCAAAGAAGGAAGACAGTTATTAGATTTGCTAGTGAAGTCTCAAGCTTCAATCATGCAAGCAACTCCAGCGACTTGGAGATTACTTTTAGAAACACCCTATCAATGTCGCAATCTGAAAATACTTTGTGGCGGTGAAGCTTTACCAAAAGATTTAGCCGAGCAATTGCGCACTGTGAGCGCTGATGTATGGAACCTTTATGGACCGACAGAAACCACAATTTGGTCATCAGTATATCAACTCGAATCCGACGAGAACTTGATTTCCATCGGTCGGGCGATCGCCAACACCCAACTTTATATCCTCGACCAAGATTTGCAACCAGTACCGATTGGTGTACCGGGAGAATTACATATCGGTGGTGCTTCCTTAGCACGGGGCTACCTCGACGCAAGAGAGTTAACAGTGGAGAAATTTATTCCCAATCCCTTTTCTACAAGCGGGGGAGAACGACTTTACAAAACCGGAGACTTAGCTCGTTATCTACCAGATGGAAATATTGAATACCTGGGACGCATCGATAACCAGGTAAAAATTCGCGGTTTCCGGATTGAGTTGGGGGAAATTGAGGCAGTTCTAAGCCAACATGATGACGTACAAGTATGTTGTGTCATTGTTCGGGAAGACAATCTCCAAGATAAGCGTATAATCGCTTACATTGTACCGCAACTAATACAGACGCTGACAACCAGCCTTGTACGTGACTTCCTGAAGGAAAAGTTACCAGAATACATGGTTCCAAGTGCAATAGTGATCTTAAAGTCGTTACCGCTAACCCCCAACGGCAAAGTAGATCGTCGCGCTCTACCAGCACCAGATATCAGTAGTGAATTCTCCGCTCAATATGTCGCACCACGTACTCCAGTTGAAGAAATACTGTCACTGATTTGGATAGAAGTTCTCAAAGTTGAGCGTGTAGGTATTCATGATAACTTTTTTGAACTAGGAGGACACTCGCTACTAGCAATGCAACTGATCTCCCGGGTGCGTAACAGCTTAGTCGTAGAACTCCCACTGCGGAGCTTATTTGCCGCGCCAACAATCGCTTCTTTGTCGCAAAACATTCAACAGTTGCAGCAACTTGACTCACCTACTGCACCACCAATCTTGCCCAGAAAAACAGATGCAGAACTACCCCTGTCATATGCTCAGCAAAGGTTGTGGTTTTTAGACCAGTTCGAGCCTGAAGGTGCCTCATACAACATTCCCTTCGCTTTGGGCTTAGAGGGAACTCTCCAAGTTGCCGCCTTAAAACAAAGCTTAATTGAAATCATTCATCGCCACGAAGCATTACGCACCAACTTCATCACAGTAGATGGACAAGCTTCACAAGTCATTCATCCCGCAACGAATTGGACAGTCTCAGTTGTTGACTTGCAACATTTATCAACAAGCGAAAAGGAAAGAGCATCTCAGCTTTTAGGGCAACATCAAGCACTTCAACCATTTAACTTAGCAACACTCCCATTAATCAGAGCAACATTAGTAGTATTGTCGGAGACAGAACACGTGCTATTAGTGTGTATGCACCACATTGTCAGTGATGGCTGGTCAATGGGAGTGTTAGTAAGGGAATTAACAGCACTGTATAATGCTTACTCTCAAGGTCAACCTTCACCCTTATTGCCACTACCGATTCAGTACGCAGATTTTGCATTGTGGCAAAGACAATGGTTAGCTGGCGTTGTACTACAAAGCCAACTTTCCTACTGGAGTGAGCAATTAGCCCAGGCACCCACATTATTGCCATTACCCACAGACCGACCAAGACCGGCAGTACAGACTTTTGCGGGAGCATATATTGAGTTTGAACTCTCAACGGAGTTAACGGAAAAACTCACATTCCTCAGTCAATCCCAAGGAGTAACGCTGTTCATGACCCTGTTGGCAGCGTTTTATATCTTACTGTACCGCTACACCGGACAAACAGACATTTTGGTAGGTTCTCCCATCGCTAACCGCGAGCTATCTGAGATAGAGGGGTTAATAGGCTTTTTTGTCAACACTTTAGTGTTACGCACTGATGTCTCTGGAAATCCCAGCTTTAACGAACTACTGCCGCGAATTCGAGAAATGGCATTGGATGCCTACGCTCATCAAGATTTACCCTTTGAAATGCTGGTGGAAGCATTGCAACTAGAACGAAACCTGAGTCATACACCATTGTTCCAGGTAATGTTTGCCCTTCAAAATGCGCCCATGTCGTCCGTAGAGTTGAGTGGGTTAACAATCACTCATTTGCCCATATCCAGTGCTACGGCAAAATTTGACCTCACCTTAGTCATGGAGAATACTCACACCGGACTTGTGGGCGGATGGGAGTACAACACTGAGTTGTTCGAGCGCCGCACGATTGAGCGGATGACGCAACATTTTGTCACCTTACTCACAGCAATTGTGGCTAATCCGATGGCGCGGATTTCTCAATTGCCAATGCTGACAGAATTTGAGCAACAGCAATTATTAGTTGAGTGGAATAATACTCAAGTAGACTACCCCCAAGATCTCTGTATCCATCAATTATTTGAGGCACAAGTAAAGCGCAACCCAGATGCGGTGGCAGTGGTATTGGAAAATCAACTTCTTACCTACCACCAGTTGAATGCTCGTGCCAATCAATTAGCACACTACCTACAGTCATTAGGAGTCAAAGGCGATGAGCTAGTGGGTATTTACATGGAGCGCTCCGTGGAGATGGTGGTGGGAGTACTGGGCATTCTCAAGGCGGGTGGACATATAAAGGTAAAGTCTTGGCTGTTTAATGGTCTGTTTATTTCCGCCAAGCTGTACTAGTCGCTTACATCGTACCGCAACTAGAGCAGACACCCACAGTAAGCGTTCTGCGTAGCTTTCTCAAAGAAAAGTTACCAGACTACATGGTACCCAGTACAATAGTGATTTTGGAGTCTTTACCGCTCACTCCCACCGGTAAAGTAGACAAACGCGCTCTACCCGTACCTTTAAACTCCAGTGGTTCGGACACATTTGTTTCTCCCCGGAATACTGTAGAACTGCAATTGGTGCACATCTGGTCAAAAATTCTCAAGATTGACGATATAGGGGTAAAAGATAACTTTTTTGACCTAGGTGGTCATTCCCTGTTAGCTCCCTACTTAATCGCCCAAATTAAACAGCAGTTTGGTAAAGATATCCCCTTAGCCATCCTCTTCCAACATCCCACAATTGAAGACTTGGCATCTGTGTTACAAAAAGATCTGGACGCTTCTAGTTGGTCTCCCTTGGTGGCAATTCAGCCAATCGGTTCTAACCCACCTTTCTTCTGTTTTTCCGGTGCTGGTGGCTATCCGTTCTACTTATATAAGTTAGCTCGTGGTCTCGGTTCAGATCAGCCGTTTTACAGTTTCCAAACCCAGAGTCGGGATGGAGAATTAGCGGCAATCAGGCAAGTAGAGGATATAGCCGCTAAATATCTTGAAGCAATACAAGCTGTGCAGCCTCAAGGTCCGTATTTTTTAGGCGGGCATTCTTTTGGTGGTAAAGTTGCGTTTGAAACAGCGCAACAGTTACGGAGTCAGGGAGAGGAGGTGGCTTTAGTTGCCATTTTTGATACCCTAGCACCCATCGCTCTGGCAAAGCCAGAAGAAATGGATGATGTTAATTTGCTGATTTCTATTGCCAAAATCTCCCAAATGACGTTCACAAAGGATTTAGAGATGGATCCTGAGCCGCTCCGATCTTTAGCTCCAGACGAGCAACTTCAATATGTTCTCGATTACTTCAAAATACTTGACATTCTGTCTCCCGATGCCTATACCATCACATATTTGAAGCGTTTGATGCAAGCTTTCAAGGCTGACAATAAAGCTTTCTATGAGTATGTACCACAACAGATCAATCCGATCCCAATAACTCTTTTTCGCGCCAGCGAGTATTATCAACAAGAGCCTCCTGAGATACAAAATTCTGGGCTTTCACAAGATTTGGCCTGGGGGTGGAGCGCGTTTTCAAGCGTTCCAGTCAATATCCAATTTGTCCCAGGCAACCATACGACGATGATGAATCAACCCCACGTTCAGATCTTAGTCGAACGGTTGAAAGCTTGCATTCAGCAAGCACAAGCAAACATTTAAGTGCAAAGATGGTTTCGAGTACTGAGCAATATTTATAGCTCAGTACTCCTGACAGGGCAAACGCATCTAAATCCAAAAATACATTGACAAAAAGCGAAGCTTATGAAGCGAATGAAATTATCAGAAATAAGCACGAACACTTATTTCTCATTTGAGTACGCAGCAGTAATAATAAAAACACCGTATAAAGTCAATAAGCTGCACTTAATGCGATTAGTTAGGAGTTTATTGATAATAGACTGCTATTGTTGACAAGATGCTTTTGCCCTGGGAAATATATTTGGTTATAAAGATTCTATTCATACAGTCTTTATGGTTTTATTATCAAGTCAAGATAGAAAGGTTTTAGGATAGTTCAATGAATGAAATTGTAAAAAGGACTTACCCGCTCTCCTATGGTCAAAAAGCAATGTGGTTCATATACCAAATGGCGACCGAGAGCGTTGCTTATAATATTTTTATTACCGTAAAAATTAACTCATATTTAAATGTTGCAGCTTTCATGCGTGTATGGTCAAAAATTTTTGACCATCATCCTATACTCAAAACTACATATACTAACCATGACAGCGAACCAGTTCAGCTTCTAAATGAAGAACAGAAATTAAGTATTCAGGTAACAGATGCTAAAAATTGGAGTGAAGATTATTTATTAGAGAAAATATTTGCGGAAACTGACCGTCTTTTTAACCTAGAGAAAGATTCACTATTGAGGGTTAATCTATTTACTCGCTCAGTCAAAGAACACATTCTCTTGCTAACAATTCACCATATTGCAGGTGATCTGTGGTCTTTTGATTTACTGCTGAGTGAATTTCAAGCTTTGTATGCTATGGAAATTGAGGAAGTTAGTCAAGAGCAGACAGAGGCAGCAGCAGATCATTTGACTAACAATAAATCTTATCTAGAGTTTGTCCACTGGCAGTCAGAAATGCTATCCAGTTCGAGGGGAGAAAAACTTTGGCAATACTGGCAAAAACAATTAGCAGGTGAGTTACCAATTTTGAATTTACTCCCAGACAAACCCCGCCCTCCAATATGGACTTATCAAGGAGCAACACATATTTCAAAGCTAGATGAACAGTTAATAAAAAAACTCAAGAATCTAGCGCTAACGTCTGGAACAAGCCTTTATAAGATTCTGCTAGCAGCATTTTACGTGCTACTTTACCGTTACACTAATCAAAAGGACATTCTCATAGGAAGCCCAATGAGAGGTCGTGGGGGTGGAAAGTTTAAAGAAACTGTTGGCTACTTCGTTAACCTGATAGTTTTACGAACTGCTGTATAGGAAAACGCCACATTCACAGAATTTCTTGCTCAAATCAGCAAGACAGTTAAAGAAGCCCAAAAGTATCAAGAGTACCCTTTTTCTCTATTAGCAGAACAACTTCAGCAACAGCGAGATCTAAGTCGTTCTCCTTTGTGTCAAGTGAGTTTCACTTGGCAAGTACAACGTTGGTGTGAACCAACAGAGAATTCATGGCATCAAAAAGAAGTGCTTGAGATGGAGCCATACTTGCTTGGACATCAACTCAGATCTTGCACCTACGGTATAAACCAGGAGTAGGCGAATAAAGAGTACAAAA
>JAQYWN010000213.1 GCA_029379265.1 Rhizonema sp. NSF051 | reverse complement strand
ATATAATATAAGACTATAGCTATGCGCGTCTATATATTAGTTAATTATTTTATACCGAGTTGAAAAAAGAATGCGCTCCCAATCTTCATGTAGAGGCGATCGCGTTCAGGCATTCTGTGTAGGATACGGCTGTACCCTACACAGAAAGTCTTGACGATTGATTCAGGTGTGGAAACATTTTTGCCTTTAGCCTTGACTGAACCAGATTGGTTTGTTTGTGCTTTGCTATTTATATCATGTTCGGTCAATGAGTTATAAATAAAAGATAGGTTCGTAGTTGAGGACAGTACGTCCGAGGGTTTCCCTCCGAAAGAATCTGTCCGTGCGCTGTCTTCGCTTTCAAACTATTAAGAGCGCTAAAGCGCAACTACAAACATTATATAAGTGTTCAACAAAACATAATATTAGCGGCTGATGGCTAAATACTTAGCCTGTTATTCTAACTCCAAAAGGAATAGACAAAAAATTGCCTTTCTGGAAATGGATTTACTTAGCAGAAGTTAAACCCTTAGTATGGAGAAAATCTCTAGCAACATCTTTAATATCACGAAACTCGCCCTCAACCAAATAATTTAATCGCCGCATATCTTCTGTGGAAATTCTGCCACTCAGTTGGGCGATCGCTTGTCTGACTTGAGGATACTTCTTTAAAGTGTCTTGACGCACAATTGGTGTAGCTTCGTATGGGGGAAAATAATGCAAATCGTCCTTAAGAACGACTAAACCTAAACGAGAAATTTGCCCATCTGTAGAATTTCCATCAATCATATTAACTAGCTTTTGCTCTATTGCTCGATAGATTAATCCCAAATCCATAATGCGAGGAGATTGGGCAAAACGTATTCCATAAGTTTTAGCCAAACCAGGAAAACCATCTTCTCGTTCTACAAATTCATAACCGAAACCGGCACGCCACTGAGGTGTATATTTAGCAGCTTCTGACAGAGTTTGAATATGATAACGTCTTGCCTCATCACCCCGTATAACCATGGCAAAAGTATCTTCAAAACCCAAAGATGGCATCACTTCCAGATGAAACTTTTGAGCGTAATCTTGTTTTAGCTTTTCGTAAAGCACCTTTGGATCGTGAATCACCTTTTGTTTTAAAATAACAGTAGACGCCGTGCCCGTATACTCAATATAAGCATCAACTTTGCCAGATGCGATCGCGTCATGAGTCACCAAAGTACTAGTAAAGCGACGGCGTTCAACCTTTAAATGAGTTGATGCTTCAATTTGTTGTGCTAGAATTTCGCTTAAAATATCTTGCTCAGTAAAACCTTTAGAAGCAACAACAATATTACCACCGCCACTATTTGACGTATGATTACAGCTGGCGATGACTAACACCAAAGCAAAAGTTAAAAAGCAAAACGTAAAAAATCTCTTCATTATGTTTCTTCGCCTTCTTTGTGCCAAGCCTGCTCCCGACACGAAATGTCTTCGCGGTTCATTAACTCTTACCCTTCACTGCCAACCTCTGCTCCATCCAACCAATTGCCCAATCTGCCACTAAAGCAATAACTGCTGCTGGAATCGCACCGGCTAATATTAACTGATTGTTCACGGCGGAAATACCGCGAAAAATCAACTCTCCCAAACCACCAGCACCGATAGCAGCTGCAATAGTTGCAATACCAATACCAATCACCGTCGCCACCCGCACCCCCGCCAAAATTACCCCCATTGCCAAAGGAATCTCCACCTGTAATAATAGTTGTTTATCAGTCATTCCCATCCCGCGTCCTGCTTCGCGAATGGCTGGATCGACACCAGTAATTCCAGTGTATGTATTGCGAATTATTGGTAAGAAAGAATACAGAATTAGAGAAAAAATAGCAGGCGTTGCGCCAATCCCGCCAATTACAGGTACGGGAATGAGTAAGCCGAATAGTGCCAAACTGGGAATTGTTTGCAGAATGTTTGCAATGATGAGAATTGGTTGACGAAGGTTCTTTCGACGGGTAATTAATATCCCTAGCGGAATACCGATAAGAGTGGCAATCCCGATAGAACTCGCTACCAGCAGTAAGTGTTCCCAGGTGTGTTGTAAGATTTCTGGGGCATACTTAATCAAGAAGAAGTCATTGAAGTTCATAAGTTTTAAGACATTGAAGAAAGGCTTGGGCTTCTGGATGTTGGGAGTGCAAAAATTCCTCAGTTGTACCCAACACTACTAATTCGCCCCCATACATTAACCCAATTCTCGATGCTAAAACAAAAGCTTCTTGAATATCATGAGTTACAAACACTACCGTCTTGCCCAATTCCTGCTGTAAGCGCTTAAATTCTTGTTGAAGTTCTAACCGTGTAATCGGATCGAGTGCCCCAAAAGGTTCATCCATTAATAATACAGGCGGATCGGCTGCTAATGCCCTTGCCACCCCAACCCGTTGTCTTTGCCCACCAGAAAGTTCGTGAGGGTATCTTTGAGCAAATTTGTCTGGATCTAAACCGACTAATTGCAATAATTCATAAGCTCGCGTTTTGATTTGTTTGGGTTTCCAACCTTCTAAAGAAGGCACTAAACCCACATTGCGTTCTATAGTGAAATGGGGAAATAAACCAGTTTCTTGAATGACATAACCAATCTTGCGTCGCAGCTTAATTTCATTCCACTGGGTTGTACTCATCCCTTCAAATAGCACTTCACCTTGCGTAGGGGTAAAGAGGCGGTTGATTAATTTCATTGTGGTGGTTTTACCACTTCCACTCCTTCCAAGTAATATCAGTGCTTCTCCCTGGCGAATGGTGAAGTTGAGATTTGACACCAAAGGGCGATGATTTCGGCTTAAGGTGACATCGCGGAATTCAACGGTAATATCTGATGGCATAGGTGAGGTTTTGTGGAGACTCGTACTTTATCACATATTATGCACTTCACCCACGCGCATCTCATCTTATTATTACAGAGTGTGAGTGTTTCCCATCGTTCTAACTTCACTCAAGAGGCATCGGGAGAGCGTGAGGCACCATTGGGTAAGTGAAATCTTGTGGAAGAGTTAAAGACGACTTCTAGTTTGGTTTTGCGGTTCCACAGCCAAAGTTGTCCTTCAATATTTACGTTACGGTTGCCCGTCTCACTTAATTTGTCTTTCGACAGCCATTTTTAGTAATAATGCAGATTCAAGGTGATAGCTGGCAGTTTCATCATGAGCATAAACCAAGACATTTGTATCAAAGAATATCTTGATTTTGCTCATAAACTTTCTCTCTTTTTAGATACTCATCTTTTATTTCTAAGTTAAAAGTAGGGAAAGGATACTTCTGTTTGGGAATGATATTGATTGCTACTTCTACTTCCTCACCTTTAAAAAAGTTTTGTGGTAAAGGTTCTGTTAAAATAATCGTTTGTCCTTTAATGTAGCCTTTCATAATAGTATTAAAATTGGGTGTTGAGTTTTACGATAATTTTATGTAATCAAACTGACATGGTATCACTACCAAACCTCAGTTAAGTCCAAAACAAATCCCGGTAGCACATCTTCTCCTGATAAACTAGTGGGATTATTTAAGATTTCCACATCCCGATCTTGTCTGTAGATCTCAACCAACCGATTTTTTCGGTCAATCAACCACCCTAAACAAGCTTGATTTTCCATATATTCCCTCATCTTTGCCCGTAACTTTTCCATGCTGTCAGAGGCAGAACGCAGTTCGATAACAAAGTCTGGGCATAGAGGCGCAAAACTTTCTTTTTCTTCGGGTGTGAGTGCAACCCATCGTTCTAACTTCACCCAAGAGGCGTCGGGAGAGCGAGTGGCACCATTGGGTAAGTGAAAGCCTCCAGAAGAATTAAACACTTTACCCAGTTTGGTTTTGTGGTTCCACAGCCAAAGTTGTCCTTCTATATCTACATTGCGGTTGCTTGTCTCGCTTCCAGTAGGGGGCATAACGATTAACTCTCCAGTGACAGTTCTCTCTAACCTTAAATCTCGGTTAACGATCGCAAGCTCCTTGAACTGTTCGTGACTAACTTTGAATGTTGTGGGAATGGTGATAGTGGGGTTGAGCATACAGAGGAGGAGTGCTTAGCTTGGGTGGGAATGACAGGCTATGACTTTATCTTAGAGGGTGTTTGAAAAGTTTTGAGAGGTAAAATGTTATGCTAATCGCCTGAGCATGATGCGGATCATCGCAAGGTAGATAAAACTGCCGAAACATAAAAACTCATCTTGCCTGAAAATTCTGGTTTAAATTCCTTCATTTTTAGGTCAATAACTACATAACAACGCAATTTGACATGATAAAATAGTAAGTCGATATAAAAATATTCATCACCAACTTTGAGATCATATTGACTGCCCATAAAAGCAAATCCAACTCCTAATTCTAGGAGGAACTCTCTTATATGCTCTAATAAACCCCTTTCTAAATCTCTTTCTTGAGCATCTTTTGCTAAAGTCAGAAAATCAAAATTATATGGGTCTTTTAATAATTCCCGAGCTAAATCTGATTGAGGGGAAGGTAGAGTAAAATTAAAATTTGTCGTTTTTTCAGCTTCAAATTGTCGCTCATAAAGCTTTGTATCGATGTGATGCCATAAAACAGAACGACTCCAACCATGCTCAAGGGTTTTGTGAACATACCAAAACCTTGCTTACTCGCGATCACTGTCTAGGAATATTGAACACAAGAGCGCGTACTGCCATCAATAATTACTGTTTCGGCTTCAATATCCTGAGTTCATAGGCATTCCAATGACAGCATGAAACTTTTTGGCGACATTGATTCCCTAATATAAATACTTAAATAAATTGTGAATACAAAGTCATGCCGGGTGCAGGATATCTAGGGAAGCGTCCAGGCATGACTTTGATTCGACTAAAGAATAATTAGAGAGGTGATCGCTCCTCAGGCACTTCAAAAACGAATACGTGGGAAATGGCTAAACCTTCTTAGTCAAGACATTATGAGCGTAATATATTTGGTGTTTAATAATTGGTTTATTTCTGCCAAACGGTACTAGGATAATTCATATGGCATCAGTTCCCGCTACCCCTAAGATTTATCACATCACCCATATAGATAATTTGCCCAGCATTTTAGCAAGTATGCAATTGGTTTCGGATGCGAACCGTATTGGAAGTGAATTAACTTGTTCACTAGTGGGAATGTCCACCATTAAGCAACGCCGACTGAACGAAATACAGGTTTTATGTCATCCAGATACAAAAGTTGGGCAATATGTACCGTTTTACTTTTGTCCGCGTTCAGTGATGCTCTACATTTTGCACAAAGGAAACCATCCAGAATTGACTTACCGAGGTGGACAGGAGCCTATGGTTCATCTTGAAGCCGATCTATATACAGCCATAAATTGGGCAACTGCAAAAAAAATGCGCTGGGCTTTTACCGACGGTAATGCAAGTGCTTGCATTACAAAATTTTATAAAAAAACTGCCGACCTAATAGATCTTAATTGGTCTGCGATAGCGTCCAACAATTTTGGTGATAGCAAGGTCAAGGAGGGCAAACAAGCAGAGTTTTTAATGTTTGATGTCTTTCCTTGGTCACTTATTGAGAAAATTGGAATAATTGATAGTACGATGGCAGTGAAGGTTAAGGCGATTTTAGTAAGTGCTGGGCATCAACCTACTATTGCTATAGAGCCTAGCTGGTATTTTTGAGTGGAGATGCGGCAACCCATGATTGAACTAACTCAAGGTGACATCCTCAAAGCTGATGCTGAAGCATTAGTTAATACCGTGAATTGTGTTGGTATCATGGGACGTGGTATTGCACTACAATTTCGGAAAGCCTTTCCAGGAAACTTTAAAGCCTATGAGGCTGCTTGTAAGTCACATCAGGTGCAACCTGGTAAAATGTTCATATATGATCTTAATCGTTTATATAATCCACGCTTCATCATTAATTTTCCTACTAAACGTCATTGGAAACATAAAAGCAGCATCGATGATATTAAATCGGGACTTTTAGACCTGATAGGTGCTGTACAGCAGTACCAAATTCGCTCAATTGCAATCCCTCCTTTGGGTTGTGGGTTGGGTGGTTTGAACTGGGAAGAAGTAAGACCGTTAATTATGGAAGCTTTCCAGTCCTTACCAGAAGTTGCTGTTCTTTTATTTGAACCTACTGGAGCGCCACAAGCTACCGCAATGGTCAAAGAGGGAAAAGTGCCGAACATGACTGTTGGACGAGCTGCTTTGATAGGACTAATGCGACGTTACTTAGCTGCCGTCATGGACCCAACAGTGACTCTTCTAGAAGTACACAAATTAATGTACTTTATGCAAGAAGCTGGCGAACCACTGCGTCTAAAATATAAAAAGGCTACTTATGGACCTTATGCTGAGAATTTACGACATGTCCTTAGTCATATTGAAGGGTATTTTATCAGTGGTTATGGTGATGCAGAAGATCAACCGGATAAACCATTAGAGTTAAAACCCTATGCCTCTGAGCAAGCCGAAACATTTTTAACAGAGCATAAGGCAACTTTACAAAGGTTTAACCGCGTTGCGGATCTTATAAAAGGATTTGAGACTACATTTGGTATGGAGTTACTGTCTACTGTACATTGGGTTGCAACTCAAGAAGCAATTACAACAGCAGAAGATGCTGTCACAAAGATTCATGCTTGGAATGCACATAAAAGAATATTTGAACCTGAGCATATTTACTTAGCATGGAAGCGACTATGTGAAGAAGGATGGTTATCTCATGATACAATCTCCGGTTCTAAGGTTTAGTTCTTAACCGCAATATGAGCGAGAATGTTATTTGTACGGTTATTGACTCTCCCTTAGCTAATTAGGGATGTTTTTTGGTGAAAAACTTTTATGCTTCCCTAAGAGTTATTCACCTTGCATGATTTTTCACCCCACGAGCAGCATTGTCTTTTATCGCCTTTCTTGAAATAAAGTGAACGCCGAAAGCCATATCTGTACAAGCAAAAACACAACCGCCTTCCCTGGAAAAGAAGCGATCGCCGTTCCTCCCCGCCCTCCCCTCTGTACAGAATGGAGAACTGTACAGAGGGAAACTGTACACCGGAGGTTATTACTAAGATCTTATATAGAAATCTTGTACAGTTTTAAGGGATTTGTTGATTCGTGAGGAGTTCAAATGCAAAGGCGTCGAAACAAATCCGCCTTGTCATTCATCATTGCCAAATTGATTTGCATAGATTTTTTTAGGTGTACGGGCAGGTTTACCAGATAACTGACGAGCGCGATAACATCAATCGATCAAACCTGCCCCTACGTGTACGGGCAGGTTTACTAGATAACTGACGAGCGCGATAACATCAATCGATCAAACCTGCCCCTACGAGTAATTATAATTGTAAGCATTGCACTGTAAAGTTGGGTAAGGTGGGAGCATCCCAACCTACATACTACTATATGCTAAGCAATCAACAGCCTAGCCTTATTGGCTTGTTCTTGGACGCTTTCCTTCAACCACTCACTAATAGATTTAGCCAGCTTAATTGCTATTGTTGGATCTTTCGTTAAAGTCTCCAGGATTTTTTGCTGCAACTCTGGTTTCTTCTGATAGGCTAGTTCGTCAATATTCCGATCAGGGACTAGTTTGCGTATCCAGCTAGGGATATCTGTCTCTTTCACTAAAGACTCACCTAAAAAGTAGGCTATTATCCCGACAATAGGTGCAATTATCCCAGTAAATAGTAAGATATGGAATAAACCTGCTAGAATAACGCCGACAATTAAAGCTACTAAGTGTCCGACAAATATAGAAAGTCCAGTGAAATCATTCAACGATATATCTGTGGGAATGTTGCCAGTGCGATCGCTTAGTTCAATTGTTTTGCTGCTAATTGTGCCGAGTGGTAAACCGTACTTGCTACAGAGAGTATCTGTTTTTTCTCTAACTTCATACTGAACTGAGGACAACCACTCAACCAAAGTCAAAGTCATTTTATTATTGGCATCACTTCCTGTCAACCAAGCTTTGGCTTTCTGTTCAATTTCCGACTCCAGATTTGAAAGCGTAACTATATTTCGATTCCGCCAAGATAATATGCTAGGTTTGATCACCTCATCTACCAAACCATTTGCCAACTCCGCTGCTAATTGCTCCAAAAATGCAGGTATGTGATTTCCCACAATTCCTGTGAGTTGTTGATCAAGGAATTGACTGATTTCTTCGGTAAACCAAGAGGTACGAATATACACCCGTCCCCAACGTGCCAGCCCTCTAGCAATAGAAAGTTCAGGTTCTCCATCTCTTTTGCAAGGTAAGTCAGGAAATACCTGCTGACAAATTTCCATCACAAACCACATTTTGGAAGCACTACCCGTGAGGAGGATTGCACTGGGTTGAATATCTTGCTTCTTTAACTTTTGGGCGATCGCCTGTAATTGATCGCCAAAAGCATCACGCCAACTTTTATCACCTAGTTCTGGTAGCGCTTGGCTGAGGATGACATTCATAGTTTTGCCATTAACTAAAGGCATAAACTTAAATTTTCTTTGAATATCTTCGCTACCAACATTAACAATGGTTTCTTCGTAAGATTCATAATAGTTAAAATACTCTTCTTTTGCCTTACGACAGCGGAGTTCGCAGCGATTTTTGTATAACGGATTCTGCTCGAAAATTTTTTCTAACTGCGAAATTTCTTCCAGTTGCAAAATTTCTTCATCACTCAGAAGTTCTCCCAATCGTAAAATCTCTTCGCGTCCCTCCCGATATTGCTTGTGACATGCCAACGTTTTCTTGAGAATTTCTTTGTCAATCAGGGATGCACCCAAGTCGTATCCGAAATCTACTGGGGTATCAGACATACCCTTAACTACGGTGTAATCTGTGGTGGACGAACCAATGTCAATAACCAGCACAGACTTTTGTAGTTCTTCTATAGTAAATATGCCACTTTCTTTAGCGTGCATCAATGCAGCGCGTGACTCTTTGACTACAGTTGCATTTGGCAAACAATCTTCGGCAAGGATTTGTTTGTAACTCTCAATTTCTTCCAGCCACCATCCCGATGGACAGCCGATGAAAAAGTAGTTGTTATCTCCTACTTGAATTTGGTTGGTATCTATTAAATGTTGGTAAATTGCATTAACAAATTCTTTAATATTTTTTCTGTATACGATATCCTGGAAATGCCTAGTCTTAAAAGCAATTTCAAAAACAGTTGCATCAGGCATCAGATATGCCATTTCCCCAATAATAAGTCCTTTTTTTGGATGATGCGCAATGGCAGTCGTTTGGCTTTTCCTATTGTTAATGAGCAGACTTTGAGGAGTTGTCTCTTGATTATCTGCACGCACCCAGGTAAGAGCCGTTTCTCCGTGTCCCAAATCAAATCCAATAATTTTAATATCGTGATAATCTTGCATTATTGTTAATTCTTAATTACTATGAGGTTCAATTACGAAACCTGGCAAGAGGACTTGATCATCTTTAACAAAAGCGTGCTTTAGGGTAATATAATCTGTGATTTCCGGATCGAGACTTGGTTCAAAGTAGAACATTCCCTTATCCTGTTCCTCACTAGATTGATAAACTCGTGCTTGTATTCCGTAGTGTCTCAAAATTGTTGCAGCCTGTTCGATGCGTCTACGTACAGCAATTGGAAGTTGAGTTTGTTCATCCAACGCATCCGCCATCAAGTCTTGTAAGTACTCCAATAAGTCTAGATCGTTTTCCAAACCAGGTTTAAGTGCTTTCTCTTCTCTTGCTCCATAAGCCGCAACAGTCATGTCAATTGATTGAAAAGCTTGATAGAGATGATCGAGTAATTTATCAATATCTATACCTATTTTAATCTCGTTTTGACGAGATTCCGGTAGTACAGGAATCTCTGTGTTCTCCGGTGACATCTTGGGCTGAACTATTTTGGCGATCGCTCCTCCTGTAATTGCGCCTACTAACCCCCATAAATAACCCCCTGCCAGCGTTCCCGCTACACCACCAGCAAGTACATTGCTTATAACATCACGGCTTTTCTGTACTCGTCGCGTTAAGGCCTGCAAATTGTTTTCTTTCTGAAAAATTTTTGTCAAAGGCGAAATAGTAGAGGTTAGCTCACTCAAGGCATTGCTATTGGATTTTTCTGAAGCGTTTAGGGTAGAATCTTGCAGTTTGGCTAATCCCAAAATACTAGTGTATTGGTTGAGATCGTTTAACATCACAGTAGCAAGGCGTGCCTGCCGTGGTGTCATGCTCAGAATGTAATCACCATTAAAGTCTACTAGCTTGCTAATTTCATCCTGAAGTATCTTGACAATTTGTTCAGTTGTCTCTTCAGCTTCTAGTTGAGATTTCAGCTTTTCTTTAATTTCTTGATAAGAAGATATTAATGTTTTCATCACAAAAAGTTGCCATAAATCCCTTTTCTATGTTATACCCACTGCCCAAAATACCTCGGCAAGTGCTGATTTTTTTAGAAAGGAATTAGTCGGAGTGACCTTCACCGCTATAACGTATCATTTGATACAAGCTTGTGACAATCAGTATGCAATACTGCTCGGTTAAGGGACAAAGGGGGTAAAATCAAAGATTTTTTGTTCGCGTATAAAACACGA
>JAQYWN010000212.1 GCA_029379265.1 Rhizonema sp. NSF051 | reverse complement strand
TTATATTCCTATCATACTTGAGTAATGGAACTTAACATCATAACTAAATGTAAAAATATTTGAGAAAAGCCATGACAGGACAGGAATTACACCAACTGTTGCTTGATAAGTGGGGACGCTCATATGATGTCCTGTTACGACGGACACAGGGTAAAATATTTTTACAAATTATGTGGAAATATTTAGAGCAAGCTTCTTTCCCTTTGAGTGAGGCGGAGTATGAACAGCATCTCGATAGCATTGCCTGTTATATTGATGCTATGGGTGGGACTGAACAAGTGCAGACATTTATTCAAGAAACAAGAGAGCGTCCCCGACTTGGTAAAGCTGTCAGTATTCCACTAAATTTGGGCGAACGCGCTGCGGAATGGTTTGTAGAGTGAAGCACACCGCTAATGGGAATTCAAAATTAAAAAAAGTACAAAATAGTTCTTAACTTTACCAATTTAATTTCCAATTAAATTGCAGCGACGCTTATTTACCAATCAGCTTAACTACACCAATCCCACCAAAGTAAAGCCCAAGAACCGCACCTGCTAAAAGACTTTGAGTGAATGGATCTGTAGAAGGTGTAAGCACAGCTCCCAAAACCACTGCTGCTAAAATCACATAGCGCCAACTCATAAGCATTTGTTGAGCAGAGACAATTCCCAGTAAACCAAGCAGTAGTTGGATAATGGGAATTTGAAATGCTAAGCCAGTACTGAAAAGCAGTAACAATACAAATTCAAAATATTTATCAATAGACCACAATTGCTCTACCACACCAGCACCGTAATTGATGAAGAATCTTAAAGCAGCTGGTATCAACAATAAGTAAGCAAAAACTATCCCCGTCGCGAATAAAACACTCGACCCCAGAACCACCGGTCCAATCAAGCGGCGTTCGCGGCGTGTCAATCCTGGGAGAACAAACTGGATAATTTGGTAAAGCACAAACGGACTGGCAACCACCAAGCCACTGTAGCCTGCAACTTTGATGGAGACAAAGAAATATTCCCCAGGAGCAAGTTGGAGGAATTTGACTCCTTGCGCTGGTACTTCTAACAATTGGACAATCTGCTTGACAGCAATGAAGCAGCCGATGACGCCTAATAATACAGCAATCAATCCATAAAAAATTCGCTGTCGTAACTCCTCTAAATGGTCGAAAATGGACATTTCGACTTCATCCGGTAACTCATCAAGTGGATCGAACTCTGGATTGCCGTATTCTTCGCGATCGCTCTTGAGAGAATTTGTTGTATCTACGTCTTGAGAAGGCGTCATGAGTCAGCTAGTTGGCGTCACCTGTTAACTATAGCGCAATCGGGAGTTTTTAGTCACAGCACGTTCAATACCCGATTTCAGCTATTTCTGTTGCTTTTATGAATATACCTCTATACCGCTAAAACAAATCTGGTAACTAGATTTATCGTCCTTATCATTTTTGGGGAACCCCATCCTATAAACAGTACTGAGTACTGAGTGCTGAGTGCTGAGTCAGAAGAAAGTGACATTGTTTCATTCCAAATCTCAACTCATCTCCTGTCTCTCTTTGTTCTCAGCACTCAGCACTCACATATAGCCAAATCCTTACCTTACTGCGTTGGCAGTTGTGGGTGTTCAACTGAATATTTTCCAACTAACTGGGAAACCTCAGGGTTGTAAAGCCGGAGATAATTCCAGTAATTGCCAAATACTTGACGGACGTAATTTTTTGTTTCATCAAAAGGAATTGCTTCGACAAATTCATCTGGATCATCTTTAGGCAGAATCGAAAGCCACTTGCTAACGTTACCGGGGCCTGCATTGTAACTGGCGATCGCCAGCAGTGAGTTATTCCCATATTGCTGATGAGTCTGAGCCAAATAGGCAGTCCCAAACATAATATTGTCGTTGGGGTTTTCTAGCTTAATGTTTTTACTGTCCAACTTAAATTGTGGAGCAATCCATTTAGCTGTACTTGGCAATACCTGCATTAGTCCGACTGCACCAGCACCAGATTTGACGTTTGGCTCAAACCGTGACTCCTGACGGATGACAGCAGTTACGAGCAGAGGATTTATCTGACGCTCTTTAGACCAGTGCTCTATTTCCTTAAGATAGGGAAATGGATAACGGGCTTGCCAGTAGAAAAGCTGTTTTTTCAGTGCCTCATAATCAGCTTTTTCTTGCGGTGTGTCTCTGTCTTCCAACTTAGAAATTTTCTCAATTCCGATTAAGTTTTCTCCCTTTGCCAGCCGCACTAAACCCTCAGTGAATTGTTCTGCTACAGTTGGCTGCATTTTGTTCGGAAATTCGGTTTCCCATTGCAACCAGGCATCGCGATCTTGACCTAGCAAATACAATTCTTTGAATGTCTCAGAACCTGCTGTTGGTACTGGACGCAGGAGTGGAACAACTTCCGGATTCATCTGGCGCAGAGTGTTAAAGTTGCTGACATTCAGTCCCAAGATGAGTGCTGATCGCCACGCGTAGTAAGAGTAGGGAAACTGGCTGATTACATTTTCATATACGGCTTGAGCTTCCGCCTTTTTCCCTAGTTTCGTTGTCCATTTACCTACCCAAAAGCCTGCTCTCGGAGCCAAAATACTATCTGGGTTGTTGGTAGTAATTGGTTGTGCCCATTGCAATGCTGCTTTGTAATCTTTAGCTTTGGCTTTACCTAGTGCCACTTTCCAACGGTATTCTGCTGCCGCCTCAGAACTACCGTACTTACTGATAAGTAATTGTAATGCGTCGTTAGCTGACTTTGTGTCGTTTTGAGATTCTAGAATTTTAGTTTTTGTCAGCAGTGCTTCACCTGCTCTATCAGGGAATTTACTGATTTCTTGGTCAAGGTAAGGTATAGCATCTTGACGTGTTTTTACCATTTCTGCCAGATGCTGTAGAGCAGCGCCACTTTGTTTGGCATCTGGAAAAGCACTCACCAGTTGTTTAAAGGTAGCGATCGCACTTTCGCTCTTGCCGCTTTTTTGCAATCCTCGTGCTAAGCGGTAGAGGTTGCGGGGTGTCTTGGATGCTTTGGCATAAGCTGTTGAGGCTTTGGTAAATTCACCATTTTCCCAGTAGCTTGTGCCGATAATTTCCCATTCTTCGGGTTTCAGAGTCGGGTTGTTCGCCAGCTGATCTAGCACGGAAACAATTCCTGGTTGATCATAGGCGTATTTTGCCAAAATTAACTGCAATTGTGGCTGATTGGGATTTTCTTGTAAACGCTTGCGGATAATTTCCCAAGTGAGTGGATGAGAAGGAAATTGGGCAATTTCTTTGTTTTGATACTCTGGGAGGGCAATCAGATAGAGAGCTTTAGCGGCAGCTGGTTCTTTAGGATAAACTTTGACCACCTTTTGCCTGAGATCCGAGGCTTTGCCCTCCTCTCCCAATAGTTCATGTGCTTGTGCCTGTTTCAGCAAAACATATGGCGCTAAAAGAGAATACTCCTTGTCTAAATCTTCAAGCAGATTGAGTGCTTCTTTAGCTTGCTTGCGTTCAATCAAGTCACTTGCCAGCAAATAACGGGCACGATTTTGGTCTAGTGATGACGACCCTTTTGCTATTGCCTCTAGTTTTGCTGACCGTTCTTGCGGAGATTGTAGCACCAATGGCAGCACAACTGATTTGGCTTTGTTTGCCTCAGAAATCTGCTCAGGTTGATGCTTTGCAAGTTTGAACCATTGCCCTATAGACTTTCCAATTTGAGGTGCTGAAATCATTGCCCCTGCCAAAAAGGCAAACAGGCCAGCACCTACTATTAGAGAAATATGCTTTTTCTGTAGCTTCTTCAGCATGGGTATCCGCTGAAAATTTCAGATTGAATTTCTTGCCACTCTAGCATCATTGGCGGACATGATAACCAATTTTATCTATTGAATTTTTTATTTCCAGCGCAAATCCAGTCCAGCAACCGAAAATTGCTACGTGAAGACAGTTATGATAACATCGTGTTGCGCTCAAAAGAAACTTTGGAGAGCCTTTTCTGGTCAAATATTCGCCACACCAGCAAATTCAACAATCGTAACTCGAATGCCAAGCGGCTTGACTTCCGAGACGCAAAGCTTCCTTTGAAACCTGCTACCGCAAGCTTCGTAGCCGCCGACGCTGGCGACGACACCGCTAATGGAAGTTAAATTAAGAATATGACCGCTTCTTTGCTTGCACATCACGGCTAAAATCTCGTGTGTGAGTTCCAAAACATTAAAGAAATTAACTTCAATATTAATTATTGATCAAAAATTGACTTTGTATTCCCTTTAAAAAAGTAACTATGGCAAGTGGTGATTTATTTGATTCTGAGGAAAACTCTCTGTCTATGCCAAAGGTTAATTTGCTCACCATGTTTAGGCTGGGTTTATTCCAAATGGGCTTGGGTATTATGTCGGTGCTGACGCTAGGAGTCCTTAATCGCGTGATGATTGACCCAAAACTTCTTGCAGTCCCAGCTACAATTGCCGCAGGCACAACGGCAATGGCTCTATTTGTTTCCCCTGGTCGCGTCTGGTTTGGGCAGATGTCCGATTCTAAAAAGCTTTGGGGTTATCATCGTACTGGCTATATCTGGGCTGGTTTGTCTGTGTTAGCAGTGTTTGTGTTTTTAGCTGTGCAAGTCGTGTGGCAGTTAGGCGGGAGCTTAAGTAATGGGTGGACACTACAAAGCACCGCTTGGGCTGCACTCTTGGCACTCGTTTTTGCCTTATATGGTCTTTGTATTGACGCGAGTTCCACAACTTACGCTGCTCTATTGGTCGATGTTTCTGATGAAGACAACCGTTCTAAACTGGTAGGGATTGTTTGGTCACTGCTAATGGTGGGAATCGTCGTTGGGGCGGTTATTAGTAAGAAGCTGCTAGAAGGACTCACTCGAGAAACTTTACAAGGGTCAGTCAATCGTTTATTTATCATTTTACCGATTGCTGTCGTTTGTCTTGGCTTTATTGCGACGATTGGGATAGAGAAAAAATACTCCCGTTTTGCTTCGCGTTCCATATTAGCAGACCGAGAAAATCGCATCACCTTGAGTAAGGCGCTGAAAGTTTTAACGGCTAGCCGTCAAACGGTAATATTTTTCAGCTTTTTGTTAGTTATGACAATTAGTTTGTTCTTACAACAACCGATTTTAGAGCCTTTTGGCGGTGAAGTCTTTCATCTGACTGTGGCTCAAGGTGCTTTGCTGAATGCTTGTTGGGGAATTGGTGTTTTGGTGGGAATGAGCGTCACGGGTTTTTTGATTGTCCCTCGGTTGGGTAAACAAAAGACGGCTCGATTAGGATGTTGGGCAGTCGCAGTTAGCTTTGGCTTGGTGATTGCGACTGGTTTCACTGGTAATTCAGTTCTGCTGAAAAGTGCTGTTTTGGTGCTGGGTTTAGCTGGTGGAGTCTTAACAAATGGGGCAGTCACTTTAATGCTGGATCTGACATCGGCAGAAGCAGCCGGGACGTTTCTGGGAGCTTGGGGATTAGCACAGGCGTTGGCTCAAGGTTTGGCTACAGTCGCAGGAGGGGGACTGTTAGATCTAGGACGAAGGTTGCTCAACACGCCAGTATTAGCTTACAGTTTGGTATTTGCCACATCAGCACTAGGTATGATTTTTGCAGTTAGTTTACTTAACTCGGTGAATACCGCAGAATTTCAATCAAGTACTAGACGAGCGATCGCCTTTAGAGAGCGATAATATCTTTTAGTAGGGGCGGGTTTAAGCGGATATCTAAGGGCTGACAAATTATCGAGGGTGAAACCCGCCCGTACAGTTAATAAGTAACGATTTACTAACCACCATCCATTACCTATCGATCAAATGACTGAATTTTGGACGACGATTCTGGAATTTGCTCAAACCACTACCTCCAGAGTGGGAAAGCAATTGATGCAGGAGTTTGGGCAGGTGCAGGCTTTGCAAAAAGCTGATGGTAGTTTGGTAACGCAAGCAGATCAATGGGCGGATCGGGAAATTAGTGATGCGATCGCATCGACTTTTTCTGGTTACGGTATCCTGAGCGAAGAGAGCGATCGCATTTTTCCAGGGACAGAGTGGTGCTGGGTGATTGACCCGTTAGACGGCACGACTAACTTTACACGCGGCATTCCTATTTGGTCAATTTCTCTAGGATTATTGTATCAAGGCACACCAGTGTTTGGATATGTTTACGTACCACCAATGGACCAAAGTTTTCACGGCTTCTGGGAAGGTTCATCTGGGTTAACAGTACCAACTGGGGCATTTCGCGATCGCCACCCTATCCATACGAGTAGTGATGCAATCAGTAGCAATCATTTTTTTAACCTCTGCTCTCGTAGCACCGCGATCATCCAAAAAGACTTCCCCTGCAAACTTCGGATGCTGGGTGTTGCTAGCTACAATTTCCTTACGGTTGCTTCAGGAGCAGTTTTGGCAGGTATCGAAGCGACACCAAAAGTTTGGGACTTTGCAGCTGCGTGGGTTATTCTTCAAGCAGCTGGCGGTACTTGGATATCATTGAAGTCAGAACCATTTCCATTATTACCAGGGGAAGATTATAGCGATCGCTCTTTCCCGACTCTAGTTGTCAGCGATCCAGAATTAATTCCAGCCTTTGAACCGTTTGTGGAAAAGTTGAAAATTTGAACTGCTAATACAAACATGTTCTCCCAAAATTAGTTGAGCAACTTAATCAGAGCAAATATGACGATACAAAAATTTATACAACTTAAACCTTTTTTTACACCATTTGTGAAGCATCTAGGGCAGACACCAGAAGAACAATTACAAAAAAATCAATCTGCCATGAAACTTTTAAGAGAGTGGATAGAAGAAGAAGTTTCAGAAGAAGAGTCAAAACAAAGGGAAAGCTATTTTGAATCTTTCAAAAAAAGAGTTGATGATGAACGAATGCCAGGACATAAGCTTTACTCCAAGGAATGATTGTTTTTTTAGATACACGAGTACTGGGTTTAGTTTCTTCTCCTAGCAATACTGGAGAAGCAAAAGAATGTAAAGAATGGCTTTATCGTTTACTTTCTAGAAGTGCTTATATGGTAACTTCAGATATCTGTGACTATGAAGTGAGAAGAAGTTTACTTTTGGCATCATCGACCAACCCAACAATTCAAGGTTTAAAAAATTTAGATGAGTTCCAACGAGTCATTGACTTTTTACCATTGACTAAAAGTGTAATGAAACAAGCGGCTCAACTTTGGGCGGAAGCTCGTCGTCAAGGACTTCAAACATCTGATAATAAAAATATTGATGCAGATATTATTATTGCTGCTCATTGGAGAATTCTTAAGGAGGAATATCCTGGTAGAGCCATTGTTATAACTACTACAAATGTTAAACACTTAGAACGCTTCACTGAAGCTGTTGAGTGGAAATCTATCAATTTTTAGAAAATATAAAGTCAGCGATCGCCCGATCTTTTGGTGCGGTTTCATCAGGTGGACTCAGCAACACAGAACGCTGAATGAGCTTAGCGTTGAAACGACGGGCGACGCGGCTGGGAATGCCGTAGCCATACATGATGTGTCCCTGCCCTGCTAACACTATTACTTGATAATCTGGATGAATTTTGACAAACTTGGCAACACCATCTGCCATTGTTTCATCCCATAGTACTTGTGCTAGGAAGAAGCGTTCAAAATCAGTGTTGCTGCCATGACTTGCGGCTTGATGTTGTTGAAAGACTTGCTGTAACCGTTGGCGATACTCTTGATTGTCTGTGCGAATTTCTGAGAAGGGAGGAATGTATTGCCGTTCGGATGGTGTTAGACTTTCTAAACCTTCATGACTAACTTTACGGGTTATTTCAGCAGGGGTATTTACAGCTAAGACAGGCAGTTGCTTTTCTTTAGCAAACCGGAAAATGGGAGCGTAATTTTCCCAAGGAAAACCCCAGCGTTTTTCATACTCGCTTTTCTCTACAAATTCTTTTTCTGTCAGTTTCCCTGCAAGATATTGATTGACAACTTCTTGATAGGGACGCTGAAACATTTCCATTGCGATCGCAATTTTGGGATGCCGTTTGTAGAGTTCTTTAATAATTTTTAGCTGGTTTTGGTGGTCTTCGGAACTATCGTGAGTCTCTCCTAGATACACCACCTTCGCTTGTGCCAATTCTGTGAAGATTTGTGACAAATCTGTAACGCACTTACTGGCAACGAATTTTTCAGCACAGGAAGTTTCTACTTGTTCGGCGTAAGTTGGTGAAGTGCAAAGTAGAAACATTCCCAGCCATAGCGCAAAAACTTGGGTGAGATGAGGGTGGGAACGGTGGGTTTTTATTTGTCTAGTCATCCTCTTAGCTCAACAATAAGAATCAACTCCAGCAATTGCCAAGCATGAAGAATTCCAATTATATCATGTCGGCTTAAATACTTCAGAACTTACGCAAAAACTCTCTCAAACTCTTATTCTTATGTGTTCTATAAGCCTACTCACCGCAGATCTCGTGTAAGAAGATTACCTATTTTCTTTTTGATTTACAAGAGGGAGCGGTTAATTAAATTAGGTATTCATTTCTGGCGGTTCGGAAGTAATAAGGTTCGTTTTTCAAGGACTCTTGGGTAAGTCGTATACTTATTGGTGAACCACCCCGCCTCAACAAGGAGACAGGGCTTCTAAAATCACAGAGGAGTACCGCAAATTGGACTTGTGTCTAAATATTAGGACATACCTCCCCTCATAGCAGCAGTAACGGGGTTCCCTTCGCCAACTGACTGACTAGTAGCCAATTTTAGTATCCAAATGCCCTCTGCGGTACAAGCGCACTTGCTCAGTTACCGACGGTTAGTCCAGCGAACTTGAGAAGGTTAGCCAAGATGACTTCTCGATTACCTCCTAGCATCGGCTCCCAGTATTCAGGTGCTGCATTGAAGTAGGATTCACTATCCGAATCCAACAGACCATAAAACACCTCGGCTACAATCCGACCGCCCACCCAGCCTAACTGGGTTTTGGCTCCATCTCCTTGGAGTAGTTGTTCTTCGTTGAACGTGCTATCTTTATCTAATTTGATTGCATCCACAACCGAGGCTTGACCCTCGGCCAATATATAAAACCATAGAGGAGTATCTATTTGAAGAGTTGAATCGATTTCTTCAAATTTGAAAAATCCATCCTTTCCATCAACCGCATTTCTTGTACATAGGTACTTTGGCTCTAGTGTTTCAACCGGAAAATAATTTTCCTGGAGTACATTTGCGATTTTTTGTCCGCCTTGCACTTTATATATGTTGCCACGAAGTAAGTTGAGGAGGGCTAATGAGGGACGCGGGGGGTGAGCCACTTCGTCTGGCAAGTGGTCAGGGCTTATTGTGTCCTCAACTTCCTTAACCAAACCCCCAACGGTTGCACTGGTCGGTAGCACCTTGGGTGGCAAAACACCAAGTGGATCCACCAAGGTAGTATCAATTTTGTAAGCAAATTGTAGCCGGACTTCAGGGCGGCATGTCTCATCTGCGGCCTTGTCTCGAAGTTCGGTAGGGAAAACTCCAGGTTTCGTATTTGGAAAAAAGCGACCCCAGTCATCAATGACATGGGTTTTGGGTAGCGGTTCAAATCCCAGCAAACTGTCATCATCTGGTTTTGGATCATCGCTAGACGGGAAAATATTAAAGCGTTTCTCTTTGTTGAGCCGATAACCGGTCCTCACTCCTGAGTGTCCAAAGCGGTAAGCTGCAACCACAAATTCGCGGGGTAGGTTTTGCCGCTTATCTTCAGTATAAAGGCCGTATAAGTCTGCCCGATCATCAGGTGTTGTGGCTTCCTGAAGGTCAGCAAGCACTTCAGCTTTGACAATGCGCGGTAAAAAGTCTTCGATCACCAGCTTTTGATAAGTCCAGCGCACTTCATTGCGTGCTTGATTAAATAGGGCAGTACCAGTTAGTTTTCCATCATCACTGCGAAGCTTCTTAACTACTGCATTGTGATATTGTACAAATGCTAATTGGATTTGGCAAATGATAGAGTTTTCGTCATTGCGCTTGTCGCCAATAATAGCGCGACCGTTAGGGCTGCGCAGTAAGTCTTGAGTTGCTTGCTCATAAGTTGTTTGAGATTGATTCTCATGGTTATCTTTGAACAACAAAGAGGCACCGTCCTCGGCGTATAAGAAAGGCTGAGCATCGGGTCCATCGCCATATAAGGAGTCTAAATCAAAGCGTGGGGTACGCAAGTTGCTTGGTAAACGATCTTGTTCTCCAGCATCTGCTGGGTTCAGTGATGATGTGTTATCAAAGGTCAGATCGTGATCGATGAATTGACCAAAGTAGGTATAGCCTGCTGGTACCCAAAGGTTTTCTTCAGGATCGGGACCGTCTTTCACTGTATCAACTTCTGCCTTTATCTTTGCGGCAAGTTCCACAAGTTTATGTGGTGGATAGCCTTCTTCTCTTAAGTCCAGCAAAGTCGTAAATGCTTGTTCCCGTGTGCCAACGGAACCGTGACCAAAGTCGCTCATATGTTGCTCCTTAATTAAGGTTGAGTTTGAGTAAAGACTTATAGATAAGTCGTGATTCTTAATTAACGTCAGTGGCTAGTTAGTGCCTCTAAAAGGTATCATGCTGAAACACGCTAGTACCGATTCCTTAGAATTCAAAATACAAAATTAAAATGC
>JAQYWN010000211.1 GCA_029379265.1 Rhizonema sp. NSF051 | reverse complement strand
TTGACTGTCAATGACTGCCTCGGATGGGCTTGGCTTGGTTCTATCTCAATTCGAGCCTAATCTCTGAGTTGATCGTGAATTATGAGCCAAGTCCCATCTGTGATAGGTTAAGAAAACTGCATATTTGTCAAGAGGGGTAAAGGAAAAGGTGATAAATCCAGATAGGGGAGAGGCTTTCGGAGATATTTGACCACGCCTAAATCTTGGTTTTCTTTTGCAGCGAAGTACTTAACTGGGTCCGTTGCTTTACCTTTATCGTAGGCGACGCTAAAATGTTACAAACCGCGATAAACCATCTCTAATGAAATGCGATCAAATGGGAGGGATAATTCGTCAGCGATCACATCCCCAAGATCCACCAAAACGGCATAAAACAGCCAAGTAGCCCAAACCTGTAACTTGATGCCATTGATAGAGCCAGTCCACAAATAAGAGAGTACCAATAAGCGTTTTACCGTGTGAAAAGCATCTTCAATCCGCCAACGCCGACGATATAAATCAGCGATAACGTAGGGAGGTAAAACATTTGGGTCAAGAACAGAAGTAATGTAAGAATAGACAGCTTTACCAACTTTAATCTCTATTAAACGTAAAGTAAGAATTGGTGCGCCACCTCGACCAGTACCAAGCAGGGTAAGCGCAAGAAAAAATGCTGTTTCTTCTGCTACCTCGGTAGGGCAGTTGCCAATATATAAAGCATATAATTACTATCCATTGCAGCCCGTTTAGCCTTTTGCCTGAGACTGTGTTTGCTCGATGTTTCTTGGTTGAGCAAGCTAACGGCCATTCGTCGCAGCAGCGCGAAGTTTTCCGGACTATTTTTAGTACGGATACGAGACGCATCCTCGCCAAAGGTGACATCCAACACCCAGTAAAGTTGGTTTTCAATGCCCCAATGGGCACGAATTGCACGACCAATTTCAACGGCATTGCAGGGTAAAGAACTCAGATAAAACTGCACCTCGCGAGTCGTCTTGTTCCAAAGATGCCGGACTCTGACAATCATTACGATGCTTTGTAGTCATGCCCAAGGAGACGGTTGATAGAGGTCTGAGATAGCTGTGCGTGGCACTACCCAGATGTAGCGATTTTCTTGACGATGATGCCCCGCTTCAACCCGTTTGTCATAACTGTACTCTATACCTTCAAAGCTGCTTGACTGGGCGGTTTCAAACCACCCTTTTACCTGAGTATAAAGGGTGGGATGGTTCGCTTTGAGACTCAAAACATAGTTTGACCCTTTCGCCACAATCTGTTGAGCAATTGCCGTTTGTTTAAGTGACTGGAGCGAGATCGCCCACAACAGTGACTAGCAACTTGGGTTACATAGCACATCATGTCGTCATTTTTCTTGCGCTTACCCTGAGCAGACAACGAGACTTACTATAACTTGTTTCCAACTAATCCGATTTAACCCCAATCGGTAGGGAGGTTTGTTGAGGAACCTTTACCCAATTTAACTCAGTGTTTCGGGATTAGCTGTAGTGGGGGTGTCGAGATATCTATTTGTGGTGGTGGTTGTTTATCTTTTTGATATACTACTGACTCTCTAAGAACTTTACCTGTTTCAGCATCAATAATATTGGTAACTGTGCAACCGCCTAAGGATGTCCCCAATTTATCGTCAAATTTATCGCATCTTGTATAGGTGCGGATAATTTGCCAAGCTTGCCTATCAGCAGATGTCTCATAGTCCCCAAACAAAACAAAGCTAATGGTAGTTATATGGCTTTGAGCTTCTGGTATTAGTAGGGCTTTAACTGCATATGGTGTAGCATATTTCAAAGTCGAAAGGGGTTTTTCTTTGTTTCCTGGAAGGTCGGGGATGGGATTATTATTTAAATGGGTAGGGATAAAAACTTCGGATACAGAAACTTCAGCTTTTGAAGGTTTAATCATTTGGTTAAACAAAGAAAAAGACCCAATTAGACTTAGTGAGACAATTGATAGAAAAAGAACTTTACGCATTGACTAACTCCCGAATAAGACCATTTCGCGACTTTCAATAATTTCCATTTTTATAAATAAAGCCTCACAAAAATGTGAGACTTGTTTCAGCTAAACCGATTTGACCCAATCGGTAGAGCTAAAAAGGGAATAAGATTTGACGAAAAATATTGAAGTTTCCAACTAATCCGATTTGACCCAATCGGTAGGGGTAAAAGAAGACTAAATTGAATTGAAACAAAAAATTATTATGGTGCGGGATGCGGTGGAATATCTGATCTACCCCAGTCTTTAAACTCACCTTTCTTGTAAGCTACGTTTTGGTTAATAATTCCTCCTGTTTCCGCATCTATTATGTTAGTTACGGTAACATCGCCCAAAAAAGTGCCAGCTTTATCCGTGAACTTATCCGCTCCTTTATACGCACGGACAAGTTTCCATACTTGACGATCTGGACTTATAGTTGCAGTCTTAACACCTATTGTTTTTTCGTAATCACCAAATAACATAAGCGTTGTTTCTGTTACCTTTGCTTGTGCAGATGGTTCAAGCATTGCTACAACTGCCTTAGCATCGGGTAATTTTAGCGTTTTGATGTCTACGTCCTTGTTAGGAATTAAACTTAGAGGGGGATGGTCATTCAAGTTTAAAATAGATACGTCTACTTCAGGTACTTGAGCTTTAGCAGATTGAGAAAATTGGAGCTGATAAAGTGAAGCACTAGCTACAAGAGAAACTAGACCAATTGTTGCAATGACAATTCTACGCATTGTTCAAACCTTTTTGTTTTCAATCTTACACGTATAAATTTTAACGATACCAAGTAAAACGGTTAGATGCCGTTACCGCTCCACCGGGTACTGTTGTACCGTTATTATATGGATATTGTCTACCAACATATCCACTTAAATAATTGTTACCTGTATTGGTAACATAGCTGTGATTACTATCAACAGGAAGCCAACCAGCATTGACATTATTCTCGTTGGGAGGGTCTACAATCCACCAGTCATAGGAGATTGTACCACTTGTGTAAAAGTTTTTAGTGTCGGCAGATTCAATTCCAAGATCTACATTTGAAGGCTCTTGTGTAGTAAATTGATTCCCATTAATAGAGATCAATAGCTGAGCATCCATGTAACAATCCCAAAAACCCGATCCATTTCTAGCTTTACGGATAATATAACTATGTTTACCCGTTAGATTACCACTGTTTCCTAGCGGAGCATCTTTAAATTGCACAAAGCTGTTACATTGGGAAGCGCTTACACCATAGCAAGCATTATAGCCAACAAATCCCCCCTTATATGCCTGTTGCTTGACACCAGATCCAAATCCGGTATATACCCACCCGTTTATAGTTCCGCTCTCTATCCACTCCAGAGTATTACTGCCACTAAAATTTAGCCATTGTTCCTTTGTCATAAAGTCATATCCATTGTAACTAGATATGTCTTCGCCAGTATTCTGAGAGACAAAGTATGTACCGTGTGTAGGCAAATTTTGTGTTCTACCCAGCCAATAAGAATGAGGATCTAGATCACCCGCTTTTGCAACATTAGGAGCAATAAAACTGGATGCAATTGCTAAGCTTAACGCTCCTATCACACCAAACTTAAATTTTTTCTTCATCTTTTTCTCAGTAAGATTACATTGAGTATACCATTCAATTGTTGACTAATTTACACAAAAAAAAATCAAATGATATAAGTGTAGGGAACTGTGATCGCCCAACCTCAACCCCATCTCTACAAAGGTTTGGCGTTTTGTGTTAAGTCATGTCATCAAGCCTGTGTAGTACGCTTATAACCCTTACTGTTCAATGGCTTAAACCCAATGTAGTCATATGGGTTTATGACGACATTGTGGTGAAACCATTGAACAGTAAAGTTTAGAAGTAGCTGACGACATTTGGCGAATTTCAAAATAATTATTCACATGAAGAAAAAAAACCTTGCAGAAGCCGCAGCAGAAATTCAACAACTTCTTTATCAATTATCTCAAACTTCCATTACAACAAATGAAACGATTACAGAAGCCATTTATCAAGAAATTAAATGTAATCCAACATTAAAATCTAGATTGCAAGGAGCGTTAAAAGCTGGAGGATTAGAAGCATTAAAGGCAATTTTTAACCATCCATTATTTAGCATTCCGGCGGAGACAATTAAAGGATGGTTAGAAGCAGAATAGTCAAAGTTAAGGATTTTAATTACATACTAAAGTGACTTTAGCGAAACAGTTATACGTATTTTTGTACTCAGGATTTGTCCGTTCAACAGCAATGTCGTTTAACTATTCTAAAACGACATATTATTTATGGGAATAGAAATTCTGGTAAGTAAAAATGCCGGAATGAACAAATTCACCATAAAAGAAGCCCCTCTACACTACTGTGAGAGGGAATTCAATGTGTTTTTATACTCATCGAGTTTTAAGAATCGTAACATAGCCGAGGAATAGCCCCAAAAAGAAGGTTTTTACTAGTAAGTAAAGTTAGGTCTGGTAATCGTACTATCCTGACGTAGATTCTATACCTGATACAGAAACGGTTTCAGGGGATTAAGGGCAGAGGTAAAGCCCCTCGTTCTAACCTCATCACCGCGTTAACAAGACAACAGAAATTTGCACGTAAAATATGTATGAATTAAGGGACAGCAAATTTATCATTTTACCAACTCCATCCCTGCTGCTTTTGGGTCAAAATTAGTAGGAAAAATAGTAGGGCATGGGTATTTGACAAAATATTCATCGCAGGTTTTGGAACTAGTAGGCTGTCAAGACTGAATTGATGGGTAAAGACGCTTGAGCTTGATTCTCGCATCAGCAGTTGTAAATTGCCAATTAATCATACGAGAATCAAGATTTCGTTTTTGTTCCCAAGCCTCAACCTCTCGTTGCAAAGACTGTTGATCAGGAATGCGACGGTCAAGGCATTGATTCGCTAAAACACTCAATTCAATCTCCGCCATATTTAACCAACTACCATGTTTTGGAGTATAATGAAAATCTAGTTTATCAAGTATACGTTTTGCCTCGGCAGGTTCAAAAGCCTTGTAAAGAGATGAAGGTACATGAGTATTAAGTTGGTCGTGAACAACTGTAATAAGTGCAGCATCGGGATAACGTACATCAACTAAATATTTCATCTGTTGAGCATAATCAAGTTTGGTACGTCGGTCAGTCACCTCGATATGTCGCCATCCAGCTAAAGGTTCAGAAAACATAAAAAGATTACAAACTCCGTTCCGTTCATACTCATAGTCAAAGCGTTGATTTTACCCAGGCTCCATTGGTACCGGTTCAATAGTTTCAAGTACCAACTGTTTACTACTTTCATCAAAACAAACGACTGGGTGCAAAGGGTCATAGGGACGAATGTAGACATCTATGACGTCTTCCATGTGGTAGACAAATTCTGCTGAAGCTTCTGGCGGAATAACCCATGATTCTTTGAGCCAAGGTTTAAGTTCGTTTTTTTTAACGTCTGTCTAATGGTTTCATGGGAAATATTCTCTACTATTTCTAGTTCCACCATACGTGCTTGCAAAAGACGTAATGTCCAACGAGCTTGTCCGACGGGTGCTTGGCTACAGGCGATCGCAATTAAACGTGCTTCTTGTTCACCATCAAGTTTGTGGTACTTCCTGCTCACAGATTTTTCCCGATTGAGTGCCGCTTCTAACCCAAGTTCAACGAATAATTTGCGTACACGTTCAATTGTCGGAATACTGATATCTAATGCCATGCTTATTGCTTCGTCTGTCCAACCCCCGTCCAGAGTATTAGTATCAGCTTTCAGGAGAATTCGTGCATGGTTAATTTTATAAGCTGGAGATTTTCCTTTCTTGGTCAACTGTTCCAAAATTAGCCTTTCATCCGCTGTTAAGCTGACAATATATTTTTTACTCATCTGCTTAGTTGGATATTTTTGCGCTATCGCTTAGGCAAGCGTGTTTATTTATATTACCTGTTTTTGAGACCCTTCAATTCAATCTTGACAGCTTACTAGTATTATTGTTAGTGTATTTCGCTTTCTCTAGGCTTGCCCCCTGTAGATCGGCAAATTTCAGATATGACATCTGTAGATCGGCTCCAGACAGGTTTGCTCCCTGTAGATGTGCTCCTACCAGGAATGCCCCCTGTAGATTGGCTTTGTTCAGTAATGCCCCCTGTAGATTGGTTTCGTTTAGTAATGCTCCGTATAGCTCAGCATTTTGTAGGTATGCCCCTTTTAGATTGGCTTCGCTCAGGTTTGCCTGCTGTAGAAGGGCTTTTTGCAGGTCTGCCCACTGTAGATTGGCTTCTTTCAAGTTTGCCCACTGTAGATTGGCTTTCCTCAGGTATGTCCCTTGTAGATTGGCTTCATTCAGGTGTGCCCCCTTTAGATTGGCTTCGCTCAGGTTTGCCTGCTGTAGATAGGCTTCGTTTAGGTCTGCCCACTGTAGATTGGCTTCGTTCAGGTCAGCCTCCTTTAGATCAATACGGTTCAGTTAAGCCTCAAAGTCATGTAAACTAGGCATTGTTACCATGAATGGAAATTGAGTGTGGTGCATCTTAAGTATTAACAAACATATCGTCCTGCGCGTCTTGAAGAAAATTCACTCTTTTGGCAGGATCCGTAAAGCTATTGTGAATTAGCTCTATCGTCTCGTTGTAGTCTTGGTTCAGGCCCGCTCCGAATATTGCGTGTTCCACGTCCGGATCCAGCCACATTCCTGGACTCGTTTCATTATTCCATCTCGCAATTGCTAAGCCGTTCTCTAGCCTCCCTTCTCTAAGATCTGCCAGCCAGTCAAACGCATTTATTGCATGCACTGTTATTTCGTGCGCTAGCGTCGCCGATAGATCATGTTGACCTACGCCACCATGCCACGTATTGTCCACAACGACCTTTATTTTTATAGGCGTGCTAAGCGTTAGCTGATTTCCCAGTGGAGCAGTAAGAGAATCTAGATCCCTCCACGCACCCTGAATATTTGCATAAAAAAGCGTTTCTCCTTGATCGTCGTCACAATGTCCCGTCGTGAATTCTAATGTAGTAAAGGGGTCTTGATCATAGTAATTTATAGCACTGAACGTATTTTCTGATAAGTTCTGTAATACATGATCTAACTCATCTTTAAAATTATCGTCCAGATAAAACTCTCCTGCTCTTATGTATCTCTGGATTATTTCACCCCGACCTTCTCCCTGACTCCGAATCGCATGCTTTGCCTGTTCTTCAATCCTTACCCTTTTGCCCGCTGCTTTTTCCTGTCTACGTACCGCCCCTTCTTTCTGCTGAACGACGTGTGTAAGCTCATGGGCAATCAACTCCAGCCCTCCCCGATTCCCAGGGTTATATTCACCCGAACGAAAGAACACGTCCTGCCCTGTTGTAAACGCTCGTGCCTGTATCGATTGATTTAACTGGTCTGATTGCCTATCGTTATGAACCCTCACCCCACTGAAATCTGCCCCAAAAGCTTGCTCCATTGGTTTTCTCACATGATCCGCAAGTGGTTGTCCACCGCTCCGTGCATGCTGAATGGAACTTTCTAAGTCAGGTGAAGCAGCCACACCACCAACACCTGCTTGAAGTTGCTTCATTGGCTTCATTTGAAGCTTTTCTTCTTCCGGTATTGCCTCACGCTGAAGATTTTGGCTCTTCTGCTGGGTTACTGGTGCATTAAGAAAGTTGACAACTTGTGCTGCAACCCTATCAGCCTCTTGTTCGTATTTGTCCCCAGGCGCACCAATTGTAAGTTTTGGTTGAATGGGCTTTCCTTTTATGCTGGCAAAGTCTGGTGTTTTCTCCACCCTTACTACTTGGTTAGATAACCCCTCCCGCTTCGCTTGATTTTCAGCAGTTCGTTCTATTGTCTCAAAAACCTTTCTTTTTATAGCTTCCCTCTCTTCCTTACTTGGAATTCTGGATAGTTTTACCTTTGGTGATAGCTGCGAATCTGCAAGTGTTTGTTGTTCGACTAAAGGCAGAACAATTGGAGAATGTTTCTTCTGGCTTTTTGTGGAAGACAATTGTTTGGCTTGAGAGTATTTCATTTTTAACTCAGTAATTATACTTAAATTTTCTATCCTGAAATTATATCATAAAAAAACTTTTGCAAGAGGTCTGGTGAATTCGTAGTCGATTCCGCAACCATTTGAAGCTTCAATTAATCTGCCGCCGGAAATCTTTGAAATGTAGTCATAAAAAGCATTTTTAGACCATTTTGTAGGCTTTTATACGGATCTCGGCGTAGGTAGGTTCTCATCCACTAAGAGCAATTATATGCTTAAAATCTTGGTAACTGCACTGACTCAATAGCATAAATAGCTACATTTTTTCTTACGCTTACCCTGGCTCAGAAACTAGTCTACTGTCATATTTTTACAGGTTTTATTTTTTTTTTCCGGGTTTATCCGGTATGTGCATGATATTTGTATAAGAAAACCCTTTTTTCTATAAAGATTTATGCTTGAACGGCAGCATATCACCAGAAGCAATCACAACAATCCTTCTACTTCAAGACAAAAATCAATACTTTCACGTACAGCCATCACTCAAGTTAAAACAGAGTATGATGCGCCGTGCATACAGCAGGATATAGAAAATCAACAATACCAACAAGATAGGTTTGAAGCTACAAAGCTGGAAATTCAAGCGTTGTATGGAACCATAACCCCCAATGGACTTGAACGATTGACTTTTTTACAGGCGAAGTTTGCAGAGTTCTGGCAACGGTATCTAGGGAATACTAGGCGTAACAGTCGCGACTTTTCCATGATTCCCGTGCGTCAATGTCTGCCATGACCTTTCAAGGCAGCACTGATACAGGTCTTTCTACTTATTTTTCCCGGTAGCTGAATTCACCCTGTGAACGGTTACATTTAAGCTTATTGCTCAAAGCAAAGCGCTATCTGTGCTAGATAAACCCTACGCTCAAATGTGTTGCTATGATTATGCAGCCTACAAATACAATGACTACAGCAGTAGGTTCCTCTAACCAAAACATCAATACTGGCTCCAACACTTCACGTTCCGAAGAAATACAACGTTTTTGTCAACTCCAAATTGAACATATAACAGATCAAGAGCCTATTTTTTGGGGTCGAGTTGTATATCACGATGCGAGCAGAAAAGCCCACGAGACGGTGACTAATTATACTAAAGAAATTGAGAGAGAAACATTAGCTTATTTGAATTCAGAAGAATGGCTCACAGACTACTATGCTGCTTTTAGTTTAAATGAAATCAGCCTTACTCATGTGATGCGAGCACATTGTTATATTTGTCCTATAGGGTACAGAAACCAAAAACCGGAATATATCCTTATACTTACTTCAGAGCCTCTATCCTCAACCTTACAACAGCATCTAAAGCAGTCTGCAATCATACTAAGTAAGTACTTAGATATGTACACAAAATGTGAGCGTCAGCAAGCTGAAATTCAACTTTTGGAACATGTAATTCAGCGTGCGGGACATCAGTTGCGTAATCCCTTGGCAACAATCGGTCTTTATGCAGAAAATTTATACTTGGGATTACCATCTGGTTCTTGGCAAGAACAGGCGGCAGTTATTCGTGAAACTGTACAAAATTTAGATACCAACTTAACCGAGTTAATTTATTGTGGTCAGGGAACAAAATTAAAGGTAACTCTTCAAGATTTAAGAACTTTAGTAGCTGAAAGTATTCAGGGATTAAACCCTTTCATCCAGCAGAAGAACCTACAAGTATGCTACCCTGAAACCACAACTACCCTGGCAATAGATCGCTTGCAAATGAAGCAAGTTTTTGATAACTTACTCAGCAATGCTGTTCATTTTAGTCCAGAGTCAGGCATTATCAACTGTAGTTGGCAAGTTTTTCAAAATGAAATTCTGATTAAAATCGCTGACGAGGGACCAGGATTATCTACAGATGATTTAAAAAAAATATTTACTCCCTTTTATTCGCGTCGTTCAGGAGGTACAGGGCTAGGTTTGACTATTGCTAAAAAAATTGTTCTTGATCATCAAGGAAGTCTTTGGGCACAAAATGTACCACAAGGAGGAGCACAGTTTTACTTGAGTTTACCCCGATAGATAAATTCTTAGTAGTGCGTTCACTTAAAAATGATGGTGGCAAAGAGTTGCGAATGGGGAACGCTTTGGTGAGTACAGCCAGCGGCACAAAAAATTAGGACGAGTTGCTTTCTATATCTGGGTTGGACGGGCAGTTGATTCTTCGAGTCAGCCTCTCGATCTTAGAGATCCCCAGAAATTGTCTTCTTCAGATCCCGAGTTAAAACAGTTTATTTACCAATTAATTGGGTTGGAGACTCTGTTTGAAAATGCAGAGGAAGCTCACCAAGCTTTGGTACAGCTTAAGAAAGAAAAATGATTGGAAATCGGTGCCCCAACCCTAATTGCGAATATTTCAACCGTTCCTTGCCCAATGACGCTAAGGTGTGTTCAATGTGTAGCACACCGTTGGGTAATGTAATTGGCTCTACAGCAACACCTAATAATCACGCAACTCCTGTCATAGAGCGATCTCCTACGACTCCTCCAATTTCCTATCCACTGCCTGCACCAACTTCGCCTACTTATACTCTACCCCAGAGTCTATCTCGACCAATTCTGATACTCACCCACACGAATGGTAAAGAATTTCGCCTACTAGG
>JAQYWN010000210.1 GCA_029379265.1 Rhizonema sp. NSF051 | reverse complement strand
GGGGAGCAGGGGAAGCAGGGGAGGAAAAAAGCAATTGTCTATCATCTCTTTCCTGCCCCTGCCTCTCTACTTCGCCTGCCCTCCTGTCTGCCTCAACAGATAAATTCCTTAACCGAACCGTATTGGGAGTGGGGGAATTTGCGACTATTTCTCTTTCTCCCTGAGCTTCTACCATTAAATCTCCCACGACTGTAAATTTGTGGGCGTACTTCTGTTGGACATGGGCAGCAACGTTGGGTTTCATAACGGCAAAGTGATCAATTAAGCTGTGCCAACGTGCGTCCCATTCAGCGTAGACAACGGTACGATAACCGAGCCTTTTGCCAATGACAATTGGGAAAAATTGATCCCCGCCAAGAAATAACACGACACCGCGATCGCTCCATTCCCAATTTTCAATAGTTTTTCCCCAAAGTAAGAACTGCCAAAAAGCGGATGCCGACTGCACTCGATCTACTTCGGGAAAAGACTGGGCAATTGCTGCTTCAAAGCCAGTGGCGTTGGGGCAAGGAGATAATACGACAGAAATCCTGACTAGAGTTCTGTCATCGCCCAGGTTTTGCCGCAATGCCCGCACCACGGGACGCACCCAGGTTGTGACTTCTCCAGGACCATTCGAGAGAATTAGTATATCAACTTTAGCCATTTGTCAAGACGCTGTGCTGAACGCGTGGGGAGAATATTTGTCAATAGTCATTTTTTGAGCGATATTAGTTCCTATTTGCCTTAATGAAAAAGGATACTATGTGTATTTTATTTCACTAAGTAATAAAAAATTAGGAAGATAATTATCTCTACTCAATAACCAGTCACCAGGCAATACGTCGAAATTAGCAACGGAAATTGTTAAGTTTTTGTTACAAATTGATGAATGTACACTTTTATGTGTGTTTACGAATTTTAAAAAAATATTTCATTTTTTATATCGTTTTGTGTCAGATACGTGATAAAACCTCCATTGGGTATGCATTTTCTGATAAAAACAACACATATTCCCTAAACATTGGAAGTCGAACGAAAGGCTTTTGCCGTAGGCGGCTTCCCGCAATCATACAGAACTTTAAGTAGAGAACACGCATCAAAGGAGCCTCACAAGCATGTTCACCCACGTCAAGTCCACCATCAGACATATTACGCCTGATAACTTACGCGGACGGCGTTTAATTAAGGTGGTCTATGTCGTGTTAGAGTCCCAGTACCAAAGTGCATTATCACAAGCGGTACGGGCGATAAACGAAAAGAATCCGAACCTGGCGATTGAAATTAGCGGTTATTTGATTGAGGAACTCCGAGATCCAGAGAACTATGTGGAGTTCAAACGAGACCTTGAGAGTACCAATATTTTTATCGCCTCATTGATTTTTATTGATGACTTAGCCCAGAAATTGGTAGCAGCAGTAGAACCCTACCGCGATCGCCTGGATGTAGCCGTAGTCTTCCCCTCAATGCCGGAAGTGATGCGTCTGAACAAGATGGGCAGCTTTTCTCTTGCCCAGTTGGGACAGTCGAAGAGTGCGATAGCACAGTTTATGCGAAAGCGCAAGGAGAAATCAGGGGCGGGATTCCAAGATGGCATGTTGAAGCTGCTGCGAACGCTGCCGCAAGTGCTGAAGTTCCTGCCCATGGAGAAAGCACAAGATGCCAGAAATTTTATGCTGAGTTTTCAGTATTGGCTGGGTGGTTCTCCAGAAAACTTGGAAAACTTCTTGCTGATGCTGGCTGATAAATACGTGTTAAAAGGTGAACAGACACTAGATTTAGCGTCTGTACAATACAAACAACCAGTTGTTTATCCCGATATGGGGATTTGGCATCCTTTAGCTCCGACGATGTTCGAGGATGTGAAAGAGTACCTCAACTGGTATATGAGTCGCAAGGACATCTCCCAGGATTTGAAAGATCCGCTAGCACCTTGTATTGGACTAGTGATGCAACGCACTCACCTGGTAACGGGTGATGATGCTCACTATGTGGCAATGGTACAAGAATTAGAAGCAATGGGCGCACGGGTGATACCAGCATTTGCCGGGGGTTTGGACTTCTCTAAACCTGTGGATGCTTACTTCTCAGAACCCGCTCCCTCACTTTCTCCCACGCTGACAGGAGGAACAAAAGCAGGCATATCGCGAGTGGATGCAGTGATTTCGCTTACCGGATTTGCCTTAGTAGGTGGGCCGGCACGTCAAGATCATCCTAAGGCAATTGAGGCTCTCCAGCGCTTGAATCGTCCTTATATGGTAGCACTGCCTCTAGTCTTCCAAACAACGGAAGAATGGATTGATAGCGATTTGGGGTTACACCCAATTCAAGTAGCGTTACAAATTGCGATTCCGGAATTGGATGGGGCGATCGAACCGATTATTTTATCGGGAAGAGACGGAGCAACAGGGAGAGCGATCGCTTTGCAAGATCGCATTGAAGCTGTTGCCCAACGCGCTCTAAAATGGGCTAACTTGCGTCGCAAGCCCAAGCTACACAAGAAAGTTGCTATCACGGTTTTTAGCTTCCCACCAGATAAAGGTAACGTCGGCACGGCTGCCTACTTGGATGTTTTCGGTTCCATTTATGAGGTGATGAAAGCCCTCAAGAATAATGGGTATGACTTAGACGAATTACCGGAAAGTCCCAAAGAGTTGATGGAACAAGTCATCCACGACGCCCAGGCGCAGTACAGTAGCCCGGAACTGAATGTTGCTTACAAGATGTCAGTGCCTGAATATGAAGCACTCACACCCTACTCTCATAGATTAGAAGAAAATTGGGGACCACCGCCAGGACATCTTAATAGTGATGGGCAAAATCTGCTGATTTTCGGCAAACACTTTGGCAACGTATTTATTGGTGTGCAACCGACATTTGGTTACGAAGGCGATCCCATGCGGCTGTTGTTCTCCCGTTCCGCCAGTCCCCATCACGGTTTCGCCGCTTACTACACCTACTTGGAACAAGTTTGGCAAGCTGACGCAGTATTGCACTTTGGGACTCACGGTTCCTTGGAATTTATGCCAGGGAAACAGATGGGCATGTGTGGCGAATGTTATCCAGATAACTTGATTGGGACAATTCCCAATTTGTATTACTATGCGGCAAATAACCCTAGTGAGGCGACAATTGCCAAGCGTCGTAGTTATGCGGAAACAATTTCCTACCTGACTCCTCCGGCGGAAAATGCTGGTTTGTACAAGGGTTTGAAAGAACTCGGCGAATTGGTGGCTTCTTACCAAACTTTGAAAGATACTGGGCGCGGCATTCCCATTGTTAGTACCATCATGGATAAATGCCGGATGGTGAACTTGGATCAGGATGTCGCCTTAGCTGAAAAAGATGCCAAAGACATGACGGCCGAAGAGCGGGATACTGTTGTTGGCATGGTATACTGTAAGCTGATGGAGATAGAAGCGCGACTTCTACCATGTGGATTACACGTAGTTGGAAAGCCTCCCAGTGCAGAAGAAGCGATCGCTACACTCGTTAATATTGCCAGCTTAGATCGTTCAGAGGAAGAAATTCCCAGTCTACTCCGACTAATTGCTAACAGTATCGGACGCGACATTGATGAGATTTACCACAACAACGACAAAGGCATTTTGGAAGATGTCCAACTGCTGCAAGATATCACGAATGCAACCCGCGTAGCAGTTTCCACCCTTGTACATGAACAAACTGATGCTGAGGGACGTGTTTCTCGTGACACGACATGGCGCGTCTCCACGTTCTTTAACATGGGTAAAAAAGAACCTTGGGTGCAAGCAATTTTGGATTTAGGATTTCCGATTTTGGATTCTAATTCTCAAATGCAGAACCCAAAAGCTAAAATCCAAAGTCTCTTTGAGTATTTGGATTTCTGCTTGGAGCAAGTTTGTGCTGACAACGAACTGGGTGCATTACTCAGAGGGTTGGAGGGTGAATACATTTTACCAGGACCGGGTGGTGATCCCATCCGCAACCCAGATGTTTTACCGACAGGTAAGAATATCCATGCTCTCGATCCCCAATCGATCCCCACGACTGCGGCTGTACAATCAGCCAAAATTGTTGTAGACAAACTTTTGGCAAGGCATAAATCAGAAAATGGTGGCAGGTATCCCGAAACCATTGCTTTTGTCCTTTGGGGTACGGATAACATCAAAACTTACGGCGAATCCCTAGCACAGGTGATGTGGATGGTAGGAGTACGTCCAGTTTCGGATGCGTTGGGACGAGTGAACAAGTTGGAATTGATTTCTTTGGCAGAATTGGGACGTCCGCGTGTTGATGTGGTAATCAACTGTTCAGGCGTTTTCCGCGACTTGTTTATTAACCAAATGAATTTGCTGGATCAAGCAGTGAAGATGGCGGCGGAAGCAGATGAACCGCCATCGATGAACTATGTTCGTAAACACGCGCTTGAACAAGCAGAGGCAATGGGGATTAGCCTGCGCCAAGCAGCAACTCGCGTCTTCTCCAATGCTTCTGGTTCCTACTCCTCGAATATCAACTTGGCAGTGGAAAACAGCACTTGGGAAAGTGAAGCGGAATTGCAGGAAATGTACCTGACGCGGAAATCGTTTGCGTTTAGTAGCGATAACCCCGGTACGATGGAACAATCGCGGCAGATTTTTGAAACGACTCTTAAAACTGCTGAAGTGACTTTCCAAAATCTCGATTCTTCCGAGATTAGCTTGACGGACGTTTCTCACTACTTCGACTCCGATCCCACTAAACTTGTCGCCAGTTTGCGGGGTGATGGTAAAAAACCAGCATCCTACATTGCCGATACTACGACAGCTAATGCTCAAGTCCGTACACTATCAGAAACCGTGCGTTTGGACAGTCGTACTAAGTTGTTGAATCCTAAGTGGTACGAGGGAATGCTGAATCATGGTTATGAAGGTGTGCGAGAACTCTCGAAGCGGTTAGTTAATACGATGGGTTGGAGTGCAACTGCCGATGCTGTTGATAACTGGGTTTACGAGGATACCAACGCCACGTTTATTCAGGATGAAGCCATGCGCGATCGCCTAATGAATCTCAACCCTCATTCCTTCCGCAAGATTGTATCAACTTTGCTGGAAGTGAATGGACGCGGTTACTGGGAAACAAGTGAGAACAACTTGCAATTGCTGCGTGAGTTGTATCAGGAAGTTGAAGATCGTATTGAGGGAGTTGAGTAGAAACCTCACAAAAATCCCCGACAACTTTTACGAAGTCGCGGATCTTCTGCCCAATCAGCATTAGACATAGCAGTGAAAATTAATTATGCGTTCGTTCAAATCCTTGTACGGGCGAACGGTGAGACAGCCCTGTTCGCGGAGCGTCTCCGTAAGGAGAAGGAGGGTTAGCCCGATCTAGGGGACTGCGAATCTGTAAAACCTGCCCCTACTCCTGATTCCTGTACGGGCAGGTTTTGTCGATTAACTTGTGGGTTTTAGAATCAATCTGTAAAACCTGCCCCTACTCCTGATTCCTGTAGGGGCAGGTTTTGCTGATGAACTTATCGGCTTGAAAATCAATCGGTGAAACCTGCCCCTACTCCTGATTCCTTGCACTTGATTTTGACATTCTACAGATGTACGCAGGTTATTCCAAAATCAAATGGGATTTTTATAGTTCGGCGATCGCCCAAGTTAGCAAATCCCGGAGGATTCTATTACCACGAGATACCCTGTACTGTCGCGGATTTTCTACATTCTATCTCTCACGTCACCCATTCAAAATTGAGAGCCTCAATGTTAATCTTCAGGCGATTTGTTTATTCATCTTCTAAAGGAACTTCAAAAATACTTGGGATATCTCTTGCTCCATGCAGAACGCGAATAACTTCAATTCCTTGGTTGACGGGGCGGTAAAAAATCAGATAATTCCCTACTGGAAAACTTCGTAGATTTGGCACTAATTCATCACGTTTTCTTCCCATACCTGGGGTTTCTACCAGCATTTTGAGTTTGCTTTCTATCTTTTGTAGAAACCAATCTGCTCGATCATCGCTTTCATTAGCAATGAAATCCCAAATATCTAATAAATCAGCTTCCCTCTAGTGGTTTCTTAAGAATAATCGGCATTACGCAGACTGTTTCTCCTGCCGTTGTTGTTTAGCTTTGGCGATGATTTCATTCATGTTTAAGGGTGTAGATTCTCCACTATTTATTCCTTGTTGAATCTCTCGTCGCAACTCTGCAAGGCGTATTTCTTTAAGGGAATCCTGTTCTTTGAGCAGCCGCAGTCCTTCCCGGATGACTTCACTTGCGGAAGTGTACAGACCACTTTCAACTTTAGACTGTACCCACTTTTCCAGTTCGGTTGTTAGTGAAACGTTCATTTGCGACCTCTTGAACAGTTGATATTAATAATTTTACTGGGAATAGCAGAAAATAACAAAGTTTGTTATTATTTTTCTCCTAAAGAAGATCCTTGAATTAAGGTTTTCTCAAAAGACAGCACGGTAGTGCGTGTCCATGTGCCATTTACTGAGAAAGATGGTATTTTTAGTTACAAAATATTGGCGCTCTCTATGGTTAAAAACTATGCGATTTACTGATTTTTGAGGAGTAATAGGTAACTTCCAAGAGACTAATTTTGTGGAGACTCATTCAGTTGCTGCTGAAGTTGTTGAACTTCCTCAATGGATAAGCCCGTGCAAGAAGCAATAATGTTGATCACTAGTCCTCTACGCAAGAGATTGATCGCGATCGCCCGACCATTCATAAGGGCAGCGCGTTACGGAGGGAACCTCCGCAACGCGCTGCCTGTCCCATCACTGATTTCTAAGAGAAATACAGTGTGGGACGGGCCGTCGCTTGAGTTAAAAATAAGCTGAGACGCTGCACTAGTCTGTTAAGCGCAAACGTCGAAGCGATCAAGCATCATCACTTTGTTCCAGACAGCGGCGAAGTCCTTGACCATACGCTCGTGACCGTCATCAGCGCCATAGACTTCAGCAATTTGACGAAGCTCTGCGTTCGATCCGAAGATGAGATCGCAACGTGTCGCGGTGAACTTCGTTTCGCCCGTTTTGCGATCGCAGATGTTAAACAGCATCTCGCGATTGTCTATCGGCTTCCACTCATAGTCCATACTGGTGAGGACACGGAAAAAGTCATTGGTCAAAACACCGGGTCGATCAGTGAAGCTACCGTGCTTTGAATAGTCCCAATTCTGATCGAGGGCGCGAAGTCCACCGACCAGAACCGTCCACTCAGGCGCAGTCAGCGTAAGGAGCTGCGCCCGATCAAGGAAGATCCGCTCCGGCTTCACTTTATAGCCGACCGCCTCATTGTGATAATTTCTGAAACCGTCCGAAACTGGCTTCAACCATTCAAACATTTCAACATCTGTCAGTTCCTGAGTCGTATCCATCCGACCCGGAGTAAACGGGACGGCAACAGAAAACCCAGCGTCTTGCGCAGCCTTCTCGACCGCAGCACAGCCACCGAGGACGATAAGGTCCGCTATCGAGATTTTTTTGCTGCCCGACTGAGCACCGTTAAAGTCCGCCTGAATTCGCTCAAGGGTTGATAAGACCTCGCCGAGCTCCTGCGGGCGGTTCATTTCCCAGTCTTTCTGGGGATTGAGGCGAAGGCGTGCCCCGTTTGCGCCGCCGCGCTTGTCGGAATGGCGGTGGCTTGATGCTGATGCCCAAGCGGCTGACACAAGCGCCGAAACAGAGATCCCACTCGCTAAAATCTTATCCTTGAGAGAATTGATATCGGCGACATCAACGACCTCGTGATCCAGTGCTGGAATTGGATCTTGCCAGATCAGATCTTCCTCTGGGACTTCCGGACCAAGATAGCGCGTTTTCGGCCCCATGTCTCGATGGATCAGCTTATACCAGGCGCGCGCGAACGCATCGCTGAAGTAATCGAAGTCACCCAAGTAGCGCTGACAGATCTCGTGATATGCTGGATCGACCTTCAACGCGATGTCCGAAGTCATCATCATTAACGGGTGCTCAACGCCCAGTTGATGAGCATCTGGTGTCTTTGGCGCATCAGGATTGCTCGGCTTCCACTGAATGGCACCTACTGGACTCTTTGTCTGTTCCCAGTCGTACTTAAAAAGATTGGTTAGGTAACTGTTGTCCCACTGGATTGGGTTTGGAGTCCACGATCCTTCGATCCCGTTCGTCATCGTATATTCGGCAAACCCAGTGCCTTCAGGGTTCTGCCACCCCATGCCCATAGCCTGAATCGGCGCGGCTTCCGGCGCTGGACCGATCTTGTCCGGCGAGACCATGCCGTGACTTTTGCCAAAGGCATGACCACCTGCAATGAGCGCGACAGTTTCTTCGTCATTCATGCCCATACGCGCAAACGTCTCGCGAATGTCTCGCGCTGAGCCATGGGGGTCGCCTTCGCCGTTTGGACCTTCTGGATTGACGTAAATTAGCGCCTGGTGCGAAGCTGCTAGCGGGTTCTCAAGGTCGTAGTATTCCTCGTTCGGCTTCCCAACCCACCGAATCGTGCGAGTGACCATCTCGTCAGGATGACCAGGGTGTTCCTTGATATCGTCAACCGGATCGCCGTTCCAGAACTCTGGTCCCCAGTATATCGCACGATCTGGCTCCCAGGCATCAATGCGACCGCCACCAAAACCAAAGGTCTTAAACCCCATGATTTCGAGCGCGCAGTTGCCAGTCAGAGTCATCAAATCAGCCCAGCTTAATGCCGCACCATATTTCTGCTTGATGGGCCAGAGCAGCCGTCGTGATTTATCTGTGTTCCCATTATCCCACCACGAATTGATTGGTGCAAAGCGTTGCATACCCTGACTCGCTCCGCCCCGACCGTCTGCTATCCGGTAGGTGCCTGCGGCGTGCCACGCCATGCGAATCATTTGAGGTCCATAATTACCATAGTCGGCTGGCCACCAGTCCTTGGAATCGGTCAGCAGCGCTTTGATATCGCTCTTCAACTGGAGGAAGTCAATCTTCGCGAAGGCTCCCTTGTAATCGAAATCTCGCAGCGGGTTAGCTTGGGGCAAATCTTGGTGAAGCAGCTCGACCTGAAGTCGGTTCGGCCACCAATCATCAGTTTGCGGCTTGGAGCCGAGCGCACCGCCAATGCGGCTTCCACGGAACGGACATTGTTCAGAAGTGGTAGGAGGGTTATTATTCATAGAGTCCAGTCCCTTCGAGAGGTCTATTTGCCTAGCTTGCTTAGTTTTTTTACTGCTTCGCTCAACATCTAGGTTATCATTTTATTCTGAGCGGTCAAGATACTGTTGGCGAAACATCATTTAACTTTGAAGACAAACCTATACGGTGTATTACATGGGAATGAGGTATAGGCTTTACCGTGTAATACATGAATAACTGGAGTTTAGACTAAGGCATGACAAAACGACTCAGAGGTACTGAGTTAATGAACTACACTCATCAAAATACAACAGTTAGAGAGTCAAGCCGACTTTGACTGTTGCTTTTTTGTTAGAGTAGTACCTTTTTTAACAATAGGGCAACGGATTTTACGAAGGCGAGGAAGTCCTGTAGACCACCCAGGAGACTTTCCTGTCTTGTTTTGGTGGATGCGATGGTGTACCGATCACGGCTAGCATAGCTATTACGCTGAAGTGCTGACTTCACTTTATTAATATACTCTGGAGCTACCCGAAGCGATCGCGCCATCACTCCCCATTGATAAACTGCTAATAGTGTATCAGTATTCTATACTCAATAACCAGTATTAGTAGTCATTGAGAGATGAGGGGGCGACTCATGTACGGGCAGGTTTTGCTGATTAACTTATCGGCTTGAAAATCAATTTGTAAAACCTGCCCCTACTCCTCATGTACGGGCAGGTTTTGCTGATTAACTTATCGGCTTGAGAATCAATCTGTGAAACCTGCCCCTACTCCTCATGTACGGGCATGTTTTGGCGATTAACTTATCGGCTTGAGAATCAATTTGTGAAACCTGCCCCTACTCCTCATGTACGGGCAGGTTTTGGCGATTAACTTATCGGCTTGAGAATCAATCTGTGAAACCTGCCCCTACTGCTGACTCATGTAAGGGCAGGTTTTGGCGATTAACTTATCGGCTTGAGAATCAATCTGTAAAACCTGCCCCTACTGCTGACTCATGTAAGGGCAGGTTTTGGCGATTAACTTATCGGCTTGAGAATCAATCTGTAAAACCTGCCCCTACTGCTGACTCATGTAAGGGCAGGTTTTGGCGATTAACTTATCGGCTTGAGAATCAATCTGTAAAACCTGCCCCTACTCCAGACTCATGTAAGGGCAGATTTTGCTGATTAACTTATCGGCTTGAAAATCAATCTGTAAAACCTGCCCCTACTGCTGACTCCTTGCACTAGATTTTGACACTCTACAGATGTACGCAGTTTATTCCAAAATCAAATGGGATTTTTATAGTTCGGCGATCGCCCAAGTGAGCAAATCCCGGAAAATTCTATTGCCATGATATTTCCTGTGCAAGTGTCGCGGGTTGTCTACATTCTATCTTTCATCTCTGCCACTCAAAATTGATAGCCGCAATCACCTGACAACCTAAACTCATCTACATTTCCCCTAAAAATCAAACATAAGTCAACTAATAATGAGCGGATTTGGCGACTCTTTCCTACTTGGATGACTTGACGAATAGTTTCCATATAGTAAATATATAGCC
>JAQYWN010000209.1 GCA_029379265.1 Rhizonema sp. NSF051 | reverse complement strand
CCCTGCTCAAGAACTGCAAGCCTTCATGAGTCAACGTCTTATCTGAACCGTATTGGTCCATAACCCTCAGCTATATTGAGTGCAATGCTACAGGCTGCCCGTCGTAATTGGTCACTTAAGTTATAGCGTTCTTTATCTGGCAAACTATCAGCTAATCGGTAAGCTGCCGTAAAGAGGACTGGGGATTAGGGATTGTTGATTGGTGATTGGGTTATGAAACGAAAAATTATGGAATTCCGTTTAACCCCGAACATATTTTGGGGTATTTCCCCAGTACCCAATGCCGCGACTAGTTGAGTAGTTTTAAACTGTCCTGATAAAACTCCAACGACTCAAAACCTCTGTCTTCCATCTCTTCCTAATTTCCAGTCCCCAATTCCCAATCCCCAATTCCTCATGCCTCAAAGTCCTCGCCAAAAATCTGCTCATCTAGTTCTTGGGTTTGCTGATATTGGTCTTTGGCTTTTAATAGATTATCCGCCAATTGGTCAAAAGCCGTCTCAAGTTCTGGCTTTGCTTGATGTTTGAGCCAGATTTCCATGACAATTTCGCTAAAGTCAAATTCATCATCCACATTACCCAGAATTGTTTCAATCTCTCCTACGACTAACTCGAACATATTAATTTTGTCGTGAAGGATACGCAAGATGTATTCTTCAATGCTATCTTTGAGACAAAAATTAAAGATGAAGACATCCTGAGTCTGTCCGATCCGGTGAATTCTTCCGATGCGCTGCTCTATTTTCATCGGGTTCCAGGGCAGGTCATAGTTAATGATCACATTGGCAAACTGGATATTACGCCCCTCTCCACCTGTTTCGGATGCTAAAAGTACTCCAACGGTATCCTGAAATGCGGCTATAGCTGCATCTTTTTCTTTGAGAGACATCCCGCCTTGAAATTCTGCAAAGGGGATAGATGAATCGCGCAGAGTTTCAGCCAGATAGGCACTGGTTGCTTTATGAGTAGTGAAGACTAGGGTTTTCTGAGACGACTTTACGAGCATTTCCACTAATGCCTTAGCTTTGGACACTTGCTTAACTTGAGATGCTCGTCTTGCTAAAGATTTAAGTTCAGAGTCAGGTAGCGTTCGTGTTAGTTGCTTGAGGGAGTCAGCTAAAGCACCAGGGGAAGAACCCGCTCGCATCAGGAGATTGGTACGGGATAACTTATCTAGAAGATCATCTTTTGAACGTAGGTACTCGCTTAAGTCTGAGTAAAGCTTCTGTTCACTCTTCTCTGGGGTAACGGTAATCGTGGAGGCGAAGCGTTTGGGCAGCTTAACATCCACAAGGGCGCGAGTATTTCGCACCATAACTTCCCGCATTAGAGAGCGCAGCTTTTCCGGGTTTTTAGGGACTCGTCCATTTCTAGAATCGACATATTCTTTTTTGAAAGCGGCTTCTGTCTGTAGTAGTCCTGGCTTGAGAAGAGTCAGGAGATTAAACAGTTCGACTAGGGAATTCTGCACTGGGGTGGCAGTGAGCATGAGCATAAATCGCTTATTGAGAGCATTAACCAGTTTCCAGTTGAGAGTATTGCGATTTTTCAGGTGGTGTGCTTCATCCACGACTACCAAATCCCAAGTGCGGCTAGTAACGTGTCCGTAGTGCTTGGCAGATTTTGCTGTGTTTAATGAGGCGATAATTCGGGGATTATTTGTCCAAAATTCTTCAATGGGTTGTTGGGGGTCGCGATTGTCTGTCGTAATAGTATGGATGTTAAATTTATCACTTAATTCTTGTTGCCATTGTGAAACCAAGGATGCAGGAGTCACTACCAAAATTGAGCTCACCATTCCTCGTGCTAGGTACTCTGCTATAATGAGTCCGGCTTCAATGGTTTTACCCAATCCGACTTCATCTGCCAGTAATGCTCGTCCACCAAGTTGTCTAAGAACTTTACGAGCCGTTTCAATTTGATACCAATATTTGTCAATGGCCGTCAGGGTGGGAAGACATACCAGTTGATCATAGTCTGCCATTATGGATAGGTTAAACAGGTCTAGACGCGCCTGGTAAAAGTTGATTGGGTCGTAGTTACCTGCTTTGAGTGCTTTCAAGGAAGTTGAGGAATTGAATTTGAATGTATAGTTTTTATCCATATAGCATCTTAAATTAACACCCTCTGCGCCTGTAAAGATAGTTAAGTTTAGTGAAGTACCTACACCAATTGCAAGGCAATATGGTGTAGGCTTCGAGTTAATTCTCGAATTTCCTTTTCTCATGCTCAACGTTTGATTTTCTCTCTTTACGCCAGTGCGATCGCCCTGATTTAAAAAGGGTGATCGCACCAAAGATGGACTTCTAGCCGCCGCCAGCAAAGAACGTTATTCCGGTAGACCCAGAACCGACTAGGAAAAACTGCTCTCCGCCCTTCTCCCTCATCAATCAGGGCGTCTCCCCCACTAGAGCCAAAGAGACCAGCACCAACAGAAACCGTTGTCATATCAAATCCGTTAGTATCGGAGTTATTCCTCCTTCCTTTTTCTCTTGGCTCTTGAGGACTCTGCGGTTTTTTTATCATTCAGATGCTACCGGATTTGATATCAGACCACGCTTATTGGGTCATAACAATGCCAAAACTCCATATTGCTACAACTGCTTGAGACTTGGTCAGGTGTGGCATAATGTTTATCATTGTTCTCGTCCACTCATTTAACCAGTGCGTTTTTGACCACTTGCATCCAAAGAAAACCCTTTTGAAAGAAGCGCGATACGGCTTAAGCGGTTGCAACGCATCGCACTCCCTGAATTTGTGATTTTAGGGAACTCCAAGAAATAAATTATCCAATTTTCCAACTCGACCTACTTCTTCTATTCCCCCTGCACCCTGCACCCTGCACCCTGCTCCCCCCTTACAGATTGATTATTTTTTTATTTGGAAGTCCCTTACCTACAAGCCGATTTATCGCGCTTCTTACCTTCATTTGGCGACTTTCTTAAACACCTACCCTTGAAAGGTTTGAAAGTCTGGACGACGGCGGGATATTTTATTACTGGTAAGTGCCTAAGAATTAAGTAGTGGTGTGAGTACCCACCAGGGTAATGCTGTGTTCAGAAAATTGAGTTATCATCGTGGAGAATTGATAGCCTTTACTGACAAAAGGGTGTATCCAAATCAGCTTGTGTTCTGATCATGAGCTAGTTTGCATAGCGAGATGAATCAAAGTCAATTGAATCACAAGGAATAAGTTTATGAGTTTACACAACGGTTATGGTGTATTAAAGTGTCATGCAGTTATAGGAGAGAAGGAACTTGGGAAAGGTACCCCACACTATCAAGTGCATGTGAAGGACGGTCAGCTTTCGTATCGTCTTGCCATTAACGTGAGATCGAGTCAGAAACCCTTTGATTTGTTGTATTTTGTCGATGACAATTTTCAACATTTCATCACAGACAAACTCGATAAATTGGACTTTGGTCTCACGAAAATTGAGCAGTCAGATAGAAAAGCAGGGGGAACAGCACTGGATTACATCCGGGCAAATTTGTTCAAAGTCAACCAGATGAAACCATTGCCCTTTAATGTACCTGGAGCCAACAACGATCTTAATGAGTTGATTGATTCGTTGATTCAACGGGCAATTGAAACTCAAGCAGTTGTGTACGCCTTTGGAGAACCATGGAAAGATAAAGAAGGTAAAGCAGATAAAGTGTTCCCGGAAATCAATCCGAGTAGAGGCGTTCATAATATGCATATGAACCAAGGTAACAGTGGTCAATTTGCTGGGGAGAATGGGGTTTTTCAGGATGGAGGACTATTGATTCATTATCCCTCTGCCTCAGGTTCACACGATCACTGGGTCGCAGCATTTTTTGCCTTTCAATCGCAGTCGTTCCACACTGACGATCGCACTGGTAACCCTATAGATACAAGGGTAGGAACTGAACCAATCTCATCTAGTGTTCCATCTGTCAAGGCGCGGGTAAGAATTGTTGCGGCTTTAGTCAATCCTCGTGGAGAAGATACAGGCAAGGAATCAGTGACTTTGATGAACTCTTCACCAGAAAAGGTAGATTTGAGTGGTTGGGCAATTGCCGATAAACTCAAGCATAAGCAAAGGCTTGATGGGTTGAGTATCGAGCCCGGTCAAGCGATTACAGTACCTTTGTCGGGAGAAAATGTTCAGCTTTCCAATGATGGAGGCATCATATCCCTTCTTGATTCTCAAGACATCAAAGTCGATGGTGTTTCCTACACTAAGGAAAGTGTTCTTGAGCAAGGGTGGACAATCGTTTTTTAACAAAAATAATCGGCCCAAACGCCTGACCAATAGCTCTGCTATGTTGAGATAGCTGAGAGGTTGGGTCTTACTTTCACAAAGTTGCGCAGTATAGCTATAGCTCCAAAATTTGAGTATGTGAACGATAAACCTAGACGATTAAGAGCGCGTTGCTCTTAATTTTGGGGAAAACCGAAGACTGAAAAGCACTCTGCTATCGAAGGCTTGGCAAATTTTTCTAGTTATGTAATACACAAAACCTACAATATTTACTTGACAAGCCTTTTTCACAACATAAAATCACACAACGTATACAAAATAAATTATTGTCTAGGGTAAAAACACCCAGAGCGGCAACTGTCATTTGCTGATACTTTGAGTAGTAAGGAACTGCAACACACTGATGATCACATGGAAGAATCTATAGAGTGGCTGCGACAGAAGGATATTGCTAAAGCAGATAAGGGTGCAGGACGAATTGTCACAGAAGGTCTCGTGGATACCTTTATTCAACCTGATGGTCGCCTTGGTGTGCTGATAGAGGTCAACTGTCAAACTGATTTTTTGACTCGTAACGATACTTTTATAACTTTAGTTCAGAGTTTGGCAAAGCAAGCCGTGAGTGTTGATAGTGTTGAATCTTTGTTAGCCCAACTCGACATTAAAGATCAAAGTGTCAAGGTTGAAGATGTTATCAAGCAGACTATTGCTCGACTAGGTGAAAACATTCAAGTGCGACGAGTAGCCAAATTTGAACTCTTAGAGGGTACACAAGGAGTTATAGACAGTTACATCCACACTGGTGGTCGAATTGGTGTCCTGATCGAACTGAACTGTGAAAATGAATAAGTGGAGAATGCCGATTTGCTGAAAACTCTGGCACGGAATGTAGCGATGCAAATTGCAGCTTGCCCTAATGTTGAGTACGTCAATGTAGAGGAAATTCCTGATAACGTTGTCCGAAACTATAGAGATATTGAGATGGGGCAGGACGACTTAAAAAATAAGTCAACTGATATTCGAGAAAAAATTGTTCAGGGACGGATTGAAAAACGTCTCAAAGAATTAACTTTGCTCGATCAGCCTTATATTCGAGATCATCAGATCACGGTAAAAGATCTGCTACAGCAGAACACAGCCCAACTTGGTGGTTTCATTCAAGTTCATCGCTTCAAGTGCTTTACCGTGGGCAAAGGTATTGATAACAAAGATGATAGTGGCGGTTCTTCCCCAAGTCCGATTCCACTTAAACCAAGTCCCAAACCATCCAGCGACGATTTAGCTGAATTACCGCCAGCAGCAAATCTACCACAAGGGTATTAGTCATGGGAGAAGCGAAACGTCGTCAACTATATCCAAACTATTGAAAAAACTTGATAATGAGCAATTTGGATTAGTAGCAATTGTTAATCATGCCGCGGTCGCTATTACCAAAACCTTTATCCTGGATTGAGTTTGAGCTTTTTTAGACGCAGTGCGAATTATGGCAGTACGTTGACAGGGTATTTGATCTCAAATCTAAGTGGCATCTCTCATTGTGGGCGAGTCGTTTAATTTCACAAAGAAAGGGATTATTGCGGTGAACTCGTTCAGGTAGCAACGTATCCAGAATCCAATTCAGACGTGGCGTCAGCCAAGGCAGAGCCAGCCTTTCGCACTCTTGAGACGCTAAGGAGGCTCCTGTAAGAAGAGTAATCTTACACTGGGACGGGAATAAGACTTTCAATTATGAATTACTAATTATTAATAATTAGGAAACACAAGTTAAATATAATACAATATAATACCATACAGTTCAGTTAAGACTTTTTCCGCCAAACATTCGCTCCCCCGCCTACTTTGACCCCCTTAAAAAGGCGGTTAAAGAGAATTATAGCTCCCCTTAAAAAGGGGAGCCAGTGCCTTGCAACAGATAAGTCGCTGCGGAGGGTTTCTAAGAAAATGTGAACTACATTCGGTTCCCCAGAGTTCTTAGGAGTCCGACGGGAAACCTGTATAGACGCACTGGCTCCCGTTAAGGCAACTGGCTTGGGTCGTTCAGATCTTCGCGACTAATTGAACCGTATAAACCTATACTCTGTTTGAATTTTCAACTCTACCAAGCGGTATTAGCTCATGACTATTAATTTATTTGATGTTAATTTTTATCGTGCTGCTAATCCAGATTTGGTAGCAGCAGGCTTAACTACAGATACACAACTCTCACAACATTTTCAGAACTTTGGGCTCAATGAAGGACGGCGATTCTCACTATTTGCTGACTTAAATTTCTACCGTTCTAGTAACTCAGATTTAGGAGTTGCAGGGTTAAATACTAACAAACAACTGTTAGATCACTTACAAAATTATGGTGTGCAAGAGGGGCGGCGATTTTCACAGTTTTTGGATATTAATTTCTATTTATCTGCTAACAATGATGTAGCTAAAGCTTTTAATAACAACCGCGAGCAAGCACTCAATCACTTAGAAACAAATGGTTTAAGTGAAGGACGACAGTTTTCAGAGTTTTTCAATCTCGATTATTACAAACAAAATAATTCAGATTTAGCAGCCAACAGATTGAATAGTAATCAGCAAGTTTTACAGCATTTTGAACTTAATGGTGTCAATGAAAATCGCCAGTTCTCTATCCCTTTCGATACTACTTACTACCGAAACACCTATGGTGATTTGAAAAATTTAGATAATCGTCAGTTATTCAACCACTTCCAACAGTTTGGTCTTAACGAGGGTCGTGCATCATCAAATTTTTTCAACGTGTCATACTATCTTGCCAATAACTCCGATCTAAAAGCACAGAATTTTAACTATTATCAAGCCTACAACCATTTCGTACTTAATGGGTTTGCACAGGAAGGACGTTATGGAACTAGTGATGGCTACGGAGGTGACGTGGTAGATACTGGAAAAGGGACAGGAACTCGATCTATTCATCAAACGCCATCTAATCCTGGTAACTACGAGGATAATTCTAATTTTAATGGTTCTATAGATAACATCAAGTTTGCTAAAGGAAAACCTCGTCAAACATTAACATTAAATATTCTTGACGATAATTTGGCAAGAGGTGATAAAACTGTCATCTGGCAGATTAGCAATAGTGTTCCGTTTGGCTTTAGTCAAGCAACATATCAAGTTAATGAAAGTAATACACAACTTCCTATTGAGGTAAGCCTTGGCAGCAATATAAAAACTACGACAATCATTATCAAAGACAGTGAGATTCTTCACTCGTTTGCTGGAACAAATACTCCAGTTTCTATTCCCGATGGCAACATTTTAACCTCTAATTTATCCGTAAGCGCTCTTTCAGGCATAGTGAAAGATGTCAACGTCAAGCTAAATATTTCTCATCCTAGGGATTCAGATTTAAGTGCCGTTCTTATCAGTCCTAAAGGTACCCAGGTGAAGCTATTTAGTAATATTGGCGGTAATGGAGCTAACTTTACTAATACGACTTTAGATGACCAATCTAACACATCAATTTCCTCTGGAACGGCACCATTTCAAGGGAATTTCTCACCGGAAAATACTTTCTCAAGCTTTAATGGCGGTTTCTATGGCGAAAATCCCAACGGTACTTGGAAGTTACAAATTACTGACAGCGTTTCGGGAATGATTGGTAATCTCAACAGTTGGTCTCTTGAACTCACTAACTAACTCTACTTTGCTTTAGCAAATGAAACAGTACCGTCAGAGCTTTTGGCTTATTGGAAGTCTTTCCCTTTTTTGTTTGGCAACAACCAGTCCATTGCCAGCACAAGTTGTCCAAGATGCTACTCTTCCCCATCCCTCGGCTGTTACTTTGAATGGCAGTACTAGTGTAATTACAGGTGGTACAAAAGCAGGCACCAATCTATTCCATAGCTTTAGAGAGTTTTCCTTACCTGAGGGCACAGCATCTTTTCAAGGAGTTGAGGTTGGAATTAAGAATGTTATTTCTCGTGTGACTGGAACATCAGTGTCGAATATTAATGGTCGGATTGAGGTACTCCAAACTAACGGCATCGTCAGTCCTGCCAACTTCTTTCTGTTGAATCCCAATGGGATTGTATTTGGTCCCAATGCTTCTCTTAATATTGGTGGTTCTTTTCTTGCAAGTACAGCTAGTAGTCTGAACTTTGCTGATGGCTCTCAGTTCAGTGTAGATCGCACACAAAATACAGCACCTTTGTTAACCATCAGTGTACCAATTGGTTTACAATTCGGAGCTAATCCAGGCAACATAGGCAATCAATCTGTTGCAGTGAATCGTCGTTATGAGGTCGTTGGTTTAGAGGTGCTACCTGGTAGAACCTTAGCACTCGTAGGTGGAAATGTTACTTTGGAGGGTGGTTACCTAATTGCTCCTGGTGGGCGGATTGAACTTGGTAGCATCGCAGGTTTGGGTTTTGTCAGCCTCAATCCGACAGGCTTAGGCTGGAGTTTGGGATATGAAAAAGTACAGAAATTCCAGGATATCCAACTTTCCCATACAGCAGAAGTTATGACTAGTGGTGAAGGCGGTGGAGATATTCAAGTTTATGGTAGACGTGTAACACTCACGGATGATTCTCAGATTGTCGCCAGAAATCGGGGAACAAGTCTTGGTGGAACTCTTGCTGTCACCGCTTCGGAATCTGTAGAACTTAGAGGCAATTCCACGGGTATATTTCCCAGTGGTTTATTTACTCAAGTCAATCCCAACGCGACAGGAAATGGGGGAGATTTAACTATTACGACTCAGAAGTTGATTGTTCGAGATGGCGCACAGGTAAATACAACGACTTCTGGGAGAGGCAAGGCAGGAAATCTAACGGTTCGGAGTTCAGAAATTGAACTGGATGGAGTGGCAAGAGATGCCGCCTCTCAACCGATTGCTAATGGTGGCTTACTATATTCCAGTGGCTTGTTTGCTGGCGTGGAAATGAATTCACAAGGTGCAGGCGGAGACTTAACTGTTGAAACCAACCGATTAGTTGTCCAAAATGGCGCAGTTGTGCAAACTTCGACTTTTGGTCAAGGCAATGCAGGTAACTTAACAATTAAAGCGAACGATCTGGTGACATTAAGTGGTACGGTATCAAGTAGTCGATTGCGAGTCCCTAGTAGCTTACTAGCTGTTTCTGGAGGGATTTCCGGATTTCCTGGTGTGATTGAAGCTACGGGAAAAGGTGGAAACATAAACTTAGAATTACATCAGGGACAATTGCTGATCACGGATGGTGCAGTAGTGGCTGTAAGTAGTCTCAACCCAAGTCAAAATGTTCTAGGTGCAGGTAATATAATAATTACATCTCCCATTATCCGTTTAGAAAAGCAGGGAACAATTACTGCTGAAACTGTATCTGGTGATGGTGGAAACATTACACTACGATCGCAAAACATAATACTATTACGCGATCACAGTCAAATATCTACGTCTGCAGGCACGGTAGGTGCTGGTGGAAGTGGTGGCAATATTACGATCAACCGCCCATTTCTTGTCTCTCCTCTCCTGGAGAACAATGACATCACTGCCAATGCTTTTAGTGGTAAGGGCGGGAGCATCATAATTGATGCTCGAGGTATATTCGGTTTAAAATCTGAAAGCCGACAAGATCTTGAGCAGCTTTTAAGGACGACTGATTCGACTCAATTAGACCCTAGTCGCTTGCAAACAAATGACATTACGGCTATTTCGCAAGAGAATCCCAATTTTAACGGTGAGGTCATTATTAACACACCAAATGTTAATCCTAGCCAAGGACTCGTTGCCCTACCTACGAGAGTTGTCTATACTTCTGGGCTAATTGCTTCTGGCTGTGCAACATTTGCTGGAAAACAAGCAAGTACCTTCGTTGTTACTGGACGCAGTGGTTTACCATCAACTCCTTATGAAGAATTTACTAGTGATGCTATTTGGGAAGATGCGCGTTTGCCAACTTTTAGTAAGCAAAAGCAGTTTGTCAATGCCACTCATTCTTCAATTCGTCATGCTACTCCCATTATGCCTGCACAAGGCTGGATACTCAATCAAAGAGGTGAAGTTGTTCTGATTGCAAAAGAGCCTAATTTGCCTACCCACAGTATTGGATCTACTCCTACTATTTGCGATAAATAAAAGTCAAATCCATATTTATATAGTTTGAGCAATAAATATTACTCTTTATTTATGAATATTGTCTACCGTAGACCATCCGTGACAGGTTAAACTGATTGCGCATTTGTCAATATACCTAATAGTTGAGAATAAGGCCAAAAACTGTGAGAAAAACATCATTTTTCGGTAAACTCAGGTTCATTAAGAGGCAACGAGGTTTTTAGCCCACATTCCGCACCCAAGGGTGTCACAATCGGTTATTACTGAACTAAAGAAATCCAAAGAGAATTAAATAATACATTAAATATTGAAGAAGGACATATTAG
>JAQYWN010000208.1 GCA_029379265.1 Rhizonema sp. NSF051 | reverse complement strand
GTTGAAGCAGGAATTGTTGAACGATGTCTTATGATGTCTAGTAAATAAGGTTCAGTAATTATCCGAACTTGATCTGAGCTACTAACTTTGTCTCAAAGTCTTAACTTCAATCGGTGCCATCATGCCGTTGTCTTCGTGTTCAAGGATATGACAGTGGTAGACAAAGGTACCCGCGATACTTGTATTTTTATCTTTGCCCGCGCCTCGGAAATCCATTCGGAGTTTAACATTTTTGCCAACAGGAACATTAATTGTGTCACGCAACATCCCGATCTCACTCGACTCTGGGCTATTAAGCACGAGAAAGTGGATCTGGTGGATATGGAAGGCATGAACTTCCTGTGCACGGTTTTCCACGATCCAATCCTCTATCGTTCCCTCACTTACCGTGATATCTGGAGTCTTGAAGTTTGGATCGTAGACTTTAGGCTGATTCGGCTCCACAGTTATGTAGAACTCTGTTCTTGTTGCTTTTGGATCGCTTGGAGTTGGAGCGGGAAAATCTTTTTGAGAGAAGTAGAGCTTGCGCTCCAAGATAGATTTCTCCTGACTTAATCCACTGAAGCGATCGCCCGACACCTTAGTTAAGTCAACGTTCAATTCAGGAACAAAGGCTGAATCTAATAATTCGGCATTGTTCGTTCGTTGTGCTTGTCTATCAATCTTAGCTATCGTTCGTTGTGGGTCATTGTCGCCGTCTGGTCCTGTGTCATATTTCAGCGTTAAAAACTTGGCATCTTTGACATCGCCTCCAGGACCAGTGATCATAAACTCTACTCTTCCAGCTGGCGGTAGCATAATGTGCTTGACTGATTTAGTCTGGTCTTGCAGTTGACCATTAGCATTGATTGGAACACCATCCATCGCTACCAACGCCATCGGCACAGCAGTGCCATCATATTGAACTTGCAAGTCAAAGTAGGTATCTGCCGCTGTATTAGCCACACGCCAAAACTGTTCTTCATTCTGTTTCATTTGAATGACGGCTGGAGGGTCGTAGTTACCTTTTCCTTTATACCTAATCGGAACTGAGTTGATGGAAATATCCTTAGCTGGTTGCTGAGTGTCGTCGTCGGGGAAGGAATTTGATAACTCCATATCACGTAGAACAAACACCCTTTCAGGTAATTCAGCCGCTCGCTTGTTAAACTTCCCAATGCCTTCAACAATAATGGCACCTGTTAATCCGTTCAGCACTTGAGCTTCGCTCTGCATATGAACGTGCGGGTGATACCAGTATAGTCCGGGAGGTTCATTGTTTGGAATTTCAATCTTGTACTCAAAAGTCTTGAGCGGCTCAACTACCGTTCTCACAACTTCGTCCCGATGGCACTTTGGGGATACATTTAAACCGTGGAAGTGGAGATTGGTTGAATTTGGTGCTGCCATTCCTCCAGGATATCCGTCCTTACAGTCTTCGTGATTTCTTTCTTTTGCTTTTCCTTCTAATTTATTAGTCAAATTCAATACAAAGTCTTTTTTACCTGGATTCACCCTAAGTGTTGGTGCTTGCAAGTTACCATTGGCAAGATAGCAGTTTTGCTGAACTGTGAAGTTCGCTTTATTGGATGCATTAGGATTTCGGATTTCCGGTGGGTTATGAACAATGCTTCCCGCAGTTGGTGGGGGAGAGCAAACAGAACTTGAGGAGAGGGTTTGTGCTTCTGCTGGCACCGCAGGTACTACAGCCAATGCAGTAATAAGAACGCTGCACGCAATCATATAGAGTAGCCTCAGTTTTCTGCTGATAAATACTCTTGCGATCACGCCTAACAAAAGTGCTTGTCGTGTAATGATGCTTTTCATGTCTTTTCATGATTTGACATATATTGTTGTCAAATCGACTTGCTCCAAGTTATGATTCAATCAATTTAGGATTGATTCCAGAGCTAGTTCCAAGTTTTTTACGTGATTAATTCTCATTTTTTGATTTGAAAAGCAGATTTTACGATACCAACAACTCAAACAGCAACAGCTTGAACGTGCCGCTGAAATTGCACCAACTGTAAGGGCAGTATTTGAACGAGAAATTGTAGATAACCGCAAAGTCTGCCTGCGAGAGTACTCTCGCAGGCAGACTTTGCGTCAGGCTATCCGTCGAATCGATGACAACCAATTCAATACGGTTCAGTTAAGGCTGTGCAGTGGTAGAAACAATAAATACAGGAGGATTCGTTTTTGTCCCAGGAGGTAAGGAGGTTTGTGCGACTGGACGAACCTTGAGAGATGCGATTGTGCGAAGCGCAGATGCCTTCAGGCGTATCGCTAAGGCTAGATATTGAGATCTCGCTATGAGTGCCCATGTGAATAATCAACAACTAAAATCAAGCGGCGCTCGTTAATTCTGGTGATACTATTAATTTCTCCTCGCCCTAGCTGAGAGTTGTTCTTCAGGGGGAGAGCCTGGGAAATCGACAACAGACGGAGGTAGAGAAACTGTAATATCAGCACAATTGATCACGCCTCCCAACAGTCCGAGTTCAGCTTCCACCATTTGGTCGATCGCTTCGGCAAAAACGTTTTCTTGTGTATAATTTGGTCGCGCTAAGAGTACAATACCGTCGCTGTAGGGTTGGATTAACAAAGCATCATTTGATAAGCCGAGAGGATTAGTATCTAAAATCACAATGTCAAAGCGCTCACGGGCATCCTCGATCAGCCGTCGCATTTCGCTAGATTCAAGTACAGCAGCCGATTGACGCACGGGACCTGGACTGGGGATAATGTATAAATTCTCAACATCAGGAACTAAGCGGACGCAATCGCTCAAGCTGGCGTAATAACGCAGGGGTTCAACGGTAGCATCAAGATCTGGAGTGACTCTAAGTGATGAAGAACAAGAGGGACTTCGCAAATCTGTCTCAATAATCAAGGTTCTTTTCCCAGCGCGTGCACAAGCTATACCCAAGTTATAAGCACTCGTTGTCTTTCCTTCAGAACTACTCGTGCTGGCAATCATCACAACCTTGAGGCTTCTAGTACCAATCCGCCGCAAATTACTGCGGAACTTTTCATAAAACTCTAAATAGAGAGAGTCTGCTGAAAGCAAAACAGGCAATGCACCAGGAAACAAATTATCAACTGGTAGCAAAGGTAATTCGCCAAGTAGTGGGACTTCCCGCTCTTTGAGACTGTTGCGAATATCTTCCTTGGTTTTGAAACTTCCTTCCAGCGAGCCCAAAAGAAATATGACGCCGCCACCAACCAATAAGCCTAGTAAAACACCAACACCTAAAGTTAAAGGTACACCCAAAGGAGGTCGGCCTGCAACAATGACCAGAGGTACTCTCGCAATGCTGAGGCTACTGACAGTTTCTGCTTCTGCTGTCTTAGCATCAGTCAACTTAGCCTGCATTTGGTCAAAAATTGTTCTTTTGAGGAGAACCTGTTGTTCTAAGCGCGATCTCTGTAGCTGCTTGTTAGGTACTTGAGAATAATCTTGACGCAATCGCGCATCTTCTTTTTCCAAGTCAACGAGTTGTTTTTGCAGTGTTTCTTGCTGGGTTTGCAAAGCGACGAGTTGATTTGCCAACTGCTGGCGTGCGGGATCTAAACTGCTTTGGTTGCGGATACCCGTCAGGTTACTGGCAAGAGGTGCTGCTTTACCGCCACCACCAACCACTTCAACTGCACGCTGCTGGAGTTGTTGATTAAAAACGTCTAGATTGCGCTGTAACTGATCCCTTTCCGGGTATTCGGGTTTTGCGCCTCTTTTCTTGAGCAGTGCAATTTGCCCCTCTGTTTGATAAATTTGCGATCGCAAGTTGATTAGAATGGGATCGGCACTCAAAGCGGAAGAAACGTAAGCTTGGTTGGTGCTTAACCCCAACTTTTCTTGTAAACTGTGCATTTGAGCCGTAATCCCCGTTAAAGTCAGTCTAATTTGCCGTTGTGCAACTTCGCTTGTAGTGACTGCGTTCAATAAACTGCCGTTTTCTGCCGCCAATATTGCCGGTCTTTCTTTGCGATCGTAGTGTTCCAGTGCCTGCTCTGCTTTTTCCAGTTCTTGCTTAACCTGTGGTAAGCGCTCATTTATTTTTTGAATAATTAACTTTAATCTCTTAGTATTAATATCAGCGCTTAGCTTTTGCATTGCTAGCATCAGTTCTTGCAATGTTTCTCCTGCTCGCTTGCGATCTTTATCTTGATATTTTATTTGAATAAGTGTGGATGCAGGTGATGAGTCGCCACCCGTACCAGCCTTTGCTTTTTGAGGCAGTTCAATCACCAGATTTTGATTGAGCTTTTGTGGGTCAATATTTTCTTTTGCTGCTACAGGCTCAATAATTGACTCTGATCGCAAGATGTCCTCACTCAGTTCCTGTCCTTCTTGCTGAATTTGAGTCCCGGTTAAAGAAAAAGAGACTGGGGGACGAGAATAGCTCAATGCACCACTTGCTACGTAGCTTGGAGAGTCGGGTTGCACAGCCACCACCGTTGAACCGATTACAACTAAACCAAAACCAGCTAATCCAATCCACTTATATTTATCGAATGCAATAAGATAGCGTTTAACAATCGGTGGGGTCATGGTAGTACACTTAGGCGAGCAGAGATAAGGATGTTTCTGAAATAACCTACATTGAAAAACTTCGACGTGATTACTTTTACATTTTACCTTTGATTTCTCAGGAAAATTATGGTAAACAAATTAGATTCATTAAGCTTTTAGTAGTTATTAGACCCACCTAAGAATTGAAAGAAACGGATAAAGCTTTGAATATCAAAAAAGGGTCGAGTAATAGTACTGATAGCGTTAGTGATTTTACCTATAAGGTTCCGATTAACAACGATAACATCATTATCTTGAAGTGCCACATTTTGAGCTAAATCTCCTTTCAACGCCTTGCTCGCATCAATTCTTTGGGTAACGGCTCTACCTCGTTCTGCATCGAAGCGAACCAGACCAATTTCGTGAAGGTTGCTAGTATCAAGAGTGATGCCTGATAAGGCGTCGATTATATTACTACCATTTGGCAGGGGTATCGTTGTCAAACCCCCTCCTGGGTAGTTTAAAATCCGAATTCTAATCTGAGGTACAGCCAAGGTGGAGCGAGCTACTAAATTGCGGTCATAATTATCATCAGTAGCAATTTCACGACGCGGTACAATGATCGCATCACCATCTTGCAGGCGGAAAGCCGCTTGTCCGGTGCCGTTTAGTAATGGAGTATATAAATCAATATTTTGTGACACGACAGAACCGTCAATCAACTTCCGACGCACTTGCACTTGCCGAAGATCTGCTCTGGTCATCGTACCACCTGCTAATAGCAACGCATCTGAAACACGAGGGGTAATTGGATTAACAGGATAAATCCCCGGTCGGGGCACTTCCCCACTAATCGAAACTTGAATTGGTCGCTGTCCTACTAATGATACTGCCACATTTGGCTTCACAAAAATTCGACTTAATGCCAAGCGAATTTTTTCTTGCGCTTCGTCCAATGTCAAGCCTTGTACAGACAACGTTCCTACTTGCGGCAATAAAATAGTTCCTTCAGGACCAATAGGAGCTTGAAAACTCAATTCCGGACGCAGCGCTGTTAGTGATAACGTTACAAGCGGATCGGCGACAAAGCGATTAAAGCCCAAACGAATCTTATTTTGTGCCTGCTGTAATGTTAAACCTTGGAGTTTTACAGTTCCCAATAGAGGCACCACAATATTTCCTTCTGGATTGATCGAGGCTTGAAAACTCAAATCCGGAAACCGCTGAACTACTACGGAAATACCATCTCCAGGTCCGAGAATATAACTACCGGGAGGACGCTGAACTGATACACCCAGGACATCTCCAATCCCCAAGATGTAGCGGCTAAATTGTGGTGACGTTCCATCACTCACACCACTAGGTGCAACTTCCGTAGCTGGTGGAGGCACCGGAGGTTGTGGTGAGAATTGTCTGAGTGGTGGTTGTTTTGGAAAAAGTTGTGGTGACAATTGTCCCGGTGGGACAGCATTTGGCAGTGGTGACTGTTTTGGGAATGGCAATGGCTGCTGAGCAACAACAGGTTGGAGAGATGTCACTAATAATTGAAGGTTGACAAAACACAGGGCGCTAAAAGCACGCATAATACATTGGGAATAAGGTAGATGATTGTCGTGACGCTTTCACTCTCGAAAGAGTTGGGTTGAATGGTTATTTTACTGTGGAAATAGGCAAAAAGCACAGCTACTCTCTTGCCTCTATACATGATTACTTATAACTTGCTGATTAATAATTTCTTGGCACTAAATTAATCGAATATAAATGGAATAAGGTGATGTATGATTGAACCTTTTCGGTGCGTTATGCAAAGATCCCCAAGAATGGATAATCCTATAATAAAGATGTACATTGTGTATCTGGTGTTATATACTAGGGTATAGACTAAGGAGAAGATTATGGAACCCCACAGCAGCCCTGATATTCCTACTCGCGCCGTCAATTTGCGTATCCGTGAGGATGTAAAGACGCTTATTGACCGGGCTGCGAAAGCACAAAGCAAATCACGTTCCGACTTCATGATTGATGCCGCCCGTCGTGCGGCGGAGGATACGCTGCTTGATCAGACTTTCCTACGCGTGGATGAACAAACCTACCAACATTTTTTTAATGTTATGGATGTTCCACCCCATAATGAAGGGTTCAAACGCTTGATGAATGCGAGAAAGCCTTGGGCTGCATGAGCCTTAAAGCCCCTTCCCCTCTTGCTGATACCCACCTGCTGGATGACTTTGATTGCGGAGTTGCCAGCCTGAATGACTGGTTAAAACGCCGCGCAGTTGCCAATCAAAAGAACAACGCATCACGTACCTATGTTGTAACGGATGGACAAAAAGTCATTGCCTATTATTGCCTTTCTTCCGGTGCATTGGCACTCTCGCACACGCCATCATCTATAAAACGGAATATGCCAGATCCGGTACCCGTAGCAATTCTTGGAAGACTTGGAGTAGATACCGCATGGAAGGGACAAGGATTAGGTGTGGCATTATTGCAAGATGCGGTGCTTCGTACAATGCAGGCGGCAGAGATAGTGGGCATCCGTGGAATAGTAGTACATGCCATATCGGAAGAAGCCAAGCAATTCTATGAGCATTACGGGTTTTCTCCTTCACCCACGCAGCCTATGACGCTTATTCTTTCCATTAAGAAAGTTGTAGTATAAAGGACTGCGATCGCGGGGATTAGCCAGATAACGGTAGTTAATCAGGATGCTCATGCTATCCGGGTGACGGTTTAAGGTCAGTCGAATGCACCAGTCGCTCATTCACTCCGAACACTGGCAGGGCCCTTGATAACAGGCTGTTTGACCTAGATCGGTTCTGTAATTAACCGCTCCCTCGCTGTGAACGCTTTTGTAAAACATTTTGATTTACAAAAAAGTTGACATTAATGCCGACTGCACTGTTTTTCCAAGAGACTGAGCATCCTGCCAAGTTTTTTCTACCTGTCCAAAAGGCTCCATAGGAATGAGAATGGTAACAGCAACCCAAGGGGCGCGTTTCTTGTGCCACTTTGCCACTTGATCGGCGACGAACCAAGGTAAAGGAGATGTATTGCCGCCATTTTGCCAAGCATACCATTGCAAAACAGCAAAGGTTTTCTGTTTTGTTGTGGCACGAAAGAATGCGGCTTCTACCTTTACTTCACTATTAGAGGAGGCTTGTGCCTGTTTAACAGTAAATTCTGTAGAACGAGATTGAGATTTGTCCCACTGAGCCCAGCTATTAATTTCCGTCCATTCCACTTGGGGTTGGTCTTTCGGACCATTTTGCGGTAGTAACAAGAGGATCGCCTTGATTGGAGAGTTGTTTTTCTCAATTTCCTGGTACGACCATTTGTATCCGCCAATAGGCTCTTGCCGTTGTTCGGTCGTTTGCCACCCTGGAAGCGTCAACCCCATGTGGTGAATCTGTTTCAACTTTTTTAGGCTGACTACAGCTGGTGGCTGCTGCCATTGCCAGTGTCCTTTCAAGTACCCTGGAACTGCTCCCATCACCAACAGTAGTAGCAGTAGCAAAAGAGCCACTATCTGATAAAGCTGGCTTTCCTTGAAGAACTTGGAAAAGTAAATCATTGCTAAAGTATCCAGTACTTAGACAAAATTTTACCAGAGAAGGCTTTAACTGGAAAGAACTAAGATTTCAGTTGTCAGAATTCAGAATGAAAAAACAAGTATCAAACTGTATACGATTGTATACTTAACCGTAAGTATAAGTAAGTAGGCAGAACAAATTACAACTATGTAACGAAATGTAAAATCTTTGAAATTGGCTCGTAGTTGCGCTTTAGCGCTCTCTTAACAGCAACAAACCATTTTTTGTTTATTTCCCCCCACCTACTTAGAGAGGAAAAAAGTTTTACTCCCCCCTTATCCTAAACGTTAATATCAAGGCGGGAGCTTCATGGAAAAACGTTATAATTTGTGTTCACTTTTCCGAATTCGGTTGAATCTCTGGAACTTCTGAGAAATATTTATCAATCCAATTTAGAATCGGTACTAATGAGAGCAGCATCAGAGTCGAATATAAATCACCACCCCACCCTGCGTGCAGCCACTCAAAAGCTTTTTCTTGACCTGTGCCGTGAAAAAACGTAAGTAGAGTATTGCGAATAATATTGGCAGCGATGCTCATCACAACTGAAAGACTTAAAAACCAAATGATTTTACGGCGTGAAGACAAAGCACCTGTCCAATAAAGTAGAATCAAGCCGACATAAAGACAAGTAAACATCATTTTCAGCCCCGCACAGTAGGGAGCAACTTCCACAATCCTCCCTCCCACGTACAGATTTACCGCATCTACAGTCACTGCCATCCCAAACTGACTTAATATGAAGGCGACAGTGCCCGCAATAAAGCTTTGGAGGGGTAGTGTATAGGGCGCAATTAAATAGGGGACTGCTGTTGGAGTTGCCAAAAATACTAAAAGTAAGGGGAATGCTTGCAATTGGAAGCCAGGAATTCCTTTGAACCACAAGCAGAGTCCTGTTAAAAGAGCAGGTAAAGAAAGGTTAACCCAATCACTGACACCACTTAGGTAAAAAAGACTTCCCACTATCAGAAAAATTGCACCTAAAGCATGATGACGATCAGGTAGCCTTCGCCACTTTTTCCGGTTTGTCCAACCTAAGTAAGTAGCAAATGGTAACCCAATAATCCCGTGGCTAAAATATTCGTGTTCTGTGCTGATATTTTTGTGAAGCCAACCATCCCACCAGTACAGTAATACAGGAGCATAAAGCAACACCAAGATAATTAAAATAGCCGCACTTAATAATTGTGGAGCATTTGTGTTTTTCAACCGACGTTGGATTTGCATAATTTTAAATAGTACTTATACCTATGATTTTAGGAAAATTCAGCAAACATCAGTCGGCTATAAGAAAATTTTGTCTACATTAGGTGAGAGGAAAACGTCTGCTGAATGCTTACACAGATTAAATGTACAACAACTTTTTTTGTTCGCATCTGAGGCTGGTGGCGATCGCCGTTACAACTTCCCTTACTTGGCTATTATTCAAACCTGGATACATGGGTAATGATAATATTTGCTCCGCCAACTTTTCGGCACGGGGAAAGTCACCAGGTTGATAGCCTAAGTTAGTGAATGCTGGCTGGAGATGACAGGGAATTGGATAGTGAATACCATTTTGGATTCCTACGGCTGTCAGTTCTTCTTGAAGTTGCTGGCGGTTTGTGGCACAAGAATCATCTACTTTAATGACGTAAAGGTGATAAATGTGTCCCTCTGCACTGTGATTTTGTATCGGGATAATCCCTTTTGATGCTAGTCGTGCTAATTCTGTATCATATTCTTGAGCAGCATTCCACCGTTGACGATTCCAGTCTGATAAATATGGGAGTTTCTGATGCAATACTGCTGCCTGCAATGTATCCAAGCGGCTGTTAGTTCCAAATTCCACATGATAATACTTTTGATGAGCACCGTAATTCCGCAAGCGTAAAACTTTTTGGGCGACATCCACATCTCGCGTTACTAGCATCCCGCCATCTCCAAATGCCCCCAAATTCTTGCTAGGATAGAAACTAAAAGCTGCGGCAATCCCCACTGAACCAGCCCTATATCCTTCTCTTTCGGCAAAGTGCGCTTGAGCTGCATCTTCAAATATTAATACTTTATATGTTTCGGCAAAGTCTAATAATTGCCGTGGTGATACCATTTGACCATACAAATGCACGGGGAGAATCGCTTTAGTTCTTGGTGTCACTGCTCGGGAAGCTGCATCTAAATCAATTAAAGCTGTTTGATAATCACAATCAACAAAAATTGGTTTTGCTCCAGCACGAAGCACCCCAATCAGCGTTGCGACAAAGGTGTTGGCTGGCAGAATGACTTCATCTCCCGCACAAATGTTACAGGCTTGTAAGCCAAGTGCGATCGCATCTGTTCCTGAGGCAACACCGACACCATAATTTGTACCACAGGCTGCGGAAAATGCGACCTCAAAATCGAACAGTGCTTGCCCCAAAACAAAATCTCCTTTATCCAAGACATTCAGAATTGCTTGTTGTAGTTGATTTTGAATTGGCTCATGTTGTAGCTTCAGATCTACAAAAGGAATTCTGACTGCCATTTTATTCATTTTATCAATAGTCATAAT
>JAQYWN010000207.1 GCA_029379265.1 Rhizonema sp. NSF051 | reverse complement strand
TGCTTTTTCTCATTGATTAACCTCAATAAATACACTTACAATATACACTTTATAACTCATATCAAAATGCATTATTTAATAACTAAATAATCATGTATTAATTATAAAAATGAGTATTGGCAATTGAAATAAAAGACAATTGTAGGAACTTATCTCTCTAAAGTTAGAGAGATAACACCAAACAGCTTTTGCAGTAATGTGACCATCGCTAGAGGGAAACTTTCTCTTTTCCTTTGTATGCTTGACAGTCGGTAGCTAGATACAGCAAACTCAAAACAAGCAAAGATTAAGAGTTTTCTGACTTTACGAAACTTAAATAAAATACTTTGCTTTCTCGGAAATACAAAGGAGGGTAAGATGAAGAATTTAACAGCTTTTTTAAAGGAATTGCGAGTGCGCCAAACTATTACTGTATTCCTGGCAGGGCTATTACTGATCGTCGGCACTACTTGTGGTAGCCAGTATGCCCAAGCTGCGAATCTAGATAATCTAGCCGTGCAAGCCAGTCCACAAATAAACACGAAACTATTGATTGCCGCTAACAACGAATCAGAATTGCTTTACCCTGGTGCTGAAACACCACAAGGTAGATTGGTGAAAGAGAGAGAATTGCCAATCATCACTGAAGAAAGTGCCGAACAACCCAAGAAAGGCGGTTTGGTACAGAGGGACTCAGGCGTAGGTACTCGTCTTAAAGAACGGGTTGGAACTGTGAAAGAGGCTGTAGAGGAAGCTTCAGACTTTTTAGGTAAATAAATTAGGTACAATGCCTGAATTCAGACCAAAGCCCGCAATAAGCAAATAGTCAGCATTCAGCCGTCAGCTATCAGCAATTTACAATTGTATAAATTAGTACTATCTTGGATAGTATTATTTATGTATACAAAATTTATTTTGTAGGTGATTGCTGATGGCAACACAACAATACAAATCGTACAAAAGAAAGGAGTAACACTGTGAACAAAGTGATTTCTTGGCTGAGAAGCTTTCGCCCGTTGAAGGCTGTAACAGTTTTTTTATTGGGAACTCTTCTGCTCATTACACAGGCTTGTAGCTCTGTTGATGCAACAACGCCTTCGTCGTCTATGAGTTCAGGAACCCCGCCTCAAATTAAAGGTCCTCAATCAGCAGAGCCTAATTCTGAAGTCTACAGTCCTAAAGGGGACAAAGTTATTTCTCCCAAGGAAAGTGGGATGAATAATTTTAGTGATACAGATCCTAGATCGCCGAATGCTGAAACTAGTGTAAAAGCCAAGAGTGAGTTTCTCAAGGAAAACGCTGAGAGAAATATTCAGAACGCAACAAACAATGTTGGAGAAGCCGCTCGCCGCGTCGTAGATGACAAACATGAAGGTTTGGGCAAGAATTTACAGCGTAGTGCTGAAGATACGGCCGATAAAGCCCAAAATACTGCTGAAGATTTTGCTAAAGGAACAAAGAGGGGTATTGAAAATATCAAAAACAACGCCACAGACGCTGTTAGTGGTGCTGCGAAAGATGCCAAAATATCTGCTGAAGATGCCAAGTATAGTGTTCAGCGCACAGCCGACGATGCAGGTAAATCTGTGAACAGAGCTATCAATAATGCTGGCGAAGATGTGAAGTCTAATGTCAAAGACACAAGTGATGACTTGACACAAAAAGGCAAAAGTGTCATAGATAACGTTAAGGGTCTTTTCAAAACCAATACTGATGAAGCAGCAAAAAGCGCCAAAAGCAATTTAGAAAAAGCAAGTGGCGCAGTTAAGGATGCTGTTGATGATGATTAGTCAGCATTTCGCTAAGTAGAGACGCAAATAAACGTAGTTGGTTATTATCATTTTTCTTAGTTTCAGGTGTGTCTACGTTTTCTAAGATAGTTATGTTTGTTTCCACATACCGAACTTATGTTGACGTCCTATCCTCAGCTACAAAATGATACTTATACAAGTAATGGCGTCTCTTGAAGCTAATATCTAATAGAATAAATGGTTTCGTAATTCGTAATTAATTTGTTAATTACGAATTGCTATTTGCGGATTACGAATTATCTTCATACCAATTGTGGAGCGCCAATTGCTGAATTTCACGCAAGGGAATTTTGTGCTTTTGGGCTAGCTCCACACAATCTTCATATTCGGGCTGTACGTTTGCTATAACTCTGTCAGTTGCTTCTCCAGTCCATGCTACCTTAACATGAACTACGCCATATTTAGTCTCTACTTGTTGAATTTCCCGTTGTAGAATAGATCGTTGTTGATGAGAATGGCGAATTCCTAAAGTCGTAGTTTCACGGAATAAAACGGCTTCACAGTTAGGTAAATTATCTGGATGGCAAATGGTAGTTAAGAGTATTCCTGGCCGTGACTTTTTCATCCCTACAGACTGCGTAAAAACATCCATTGCACCGACAGCAAATAATTCTTGGAATACGTAGCCGATCGCCTGTGGACTGAGATCATCAATTTGAGTTTCTAAAACAGAGATAATTTCCTTTTGGGGACTAGAGGAGAATGTTGAAGTAGATAGCTTATCTGTGACAATATTAGCCGCCTCATCCGTCGCTTCACCCAACCACAGTTGCAAAATATTAGGAATGGGTAAATTTGACGATCCCGCTCCCAACCCCACTTGTTTGATAGTCATGCGGGGTGGTGAACCGAATTTGGTTGCAAGAGTCGTCGCGATCGCCGCCCCTGTTGGTGTCACTAGTTCTTTTTCAATACCGTTGCTATAAACTGGACAACCCCGCATTTCCCATAACTTTAAGACTGCAGGTACTGGGACTGCCATTTGACCATGTGCTGCACGGACAATTCCCCCACCAGTTGGTAGCGCTGAGCAGTAGAGCAAGGGCAATTCGTGGTCAAAATTATCTGTAGATTCGTGTAAAATAGAATCATGATCAGATTTAGGCTTTTTATTAAGGACTGAAGTAATACCCAACCAATCCAGTCCTAAGCAAGTGCCCACAATATCAACAATCGCATCAACAGCACCTACTTCATGGAAGTGGACTTTTTCTGGGGCAATACCATGCACTGCTCCTTCTGCGATTGCAAGCTGCCGAAATACTGCTAAACTCCAAGCTTCTGCCCGTGATGGCAACTTAGCCTGTAAAATCATTTGCTCTATTTCTGGTAGGTGACGTCCATGATGGTGATCGTCGTGGTGATGATGATGGTGGTGTATTAAGTCTACAAAAACTTTCGTCGCCTGCTGAGCATTTCGATGAACAAGTTCTACTCTTAACTTGTATTCCTCCCCAATTCCTAACCTGTTCAGCTTCTGTGTCAAATACTCTAAGGGAACACCCAAACTGACTAAAGCCCCCAAACACATATCACCAGAAATGCCTGTTGGACATTGAAGATAAGCTATTTTATTCATCTAAAAATCTCCGTACGGAATGGAAACCGCGCAGTTTTAACAAGCGTCACAATCAGTCCTGCCGAACGCTGTAACAATCGAATTTTGTTTTTACTAAATTGCCCTAACCGTTTCCAGTTAGCATCGCTCACAGCGATTTGTGTCTCTGTATCGCCACTCACCCAACCTCTAACAGTTCTCTTTCCCTGAGTGGCTTCTACATAGTCACCTTTACGAAACCCGTGCCGAGTAACGGTACCACCATACTTCCGTCTAACACCGCCCTTGGCAGGTACCATTAAATGCAGTTGACGACGGCTTACAGGTGGACGACGAATCACGGTAAATGGCGCAGGCGTAAGTTTTACTTGACCGCGCCAGCCCATTGTGTTACGACTGATGATTCCGTAATTGATGAAATGAGAACAAGCCAGGGCAATTCCATCAACCGCGTGTGTTTCGGGTATTTGGTCACCTTTGGAGTGTTTCTGTTTCTCAAGTCCCAACTGAGTACGAATCTGGGCTGTCTCCCATCCATAAAGTGGCTTTACTACGCCAAACTCTTCTAACTCTTTCAATTGCCATTTTTGACCAATCATGACAGGGCTAAACCCTTTGTCTCCTCTAGCTTTAACAACTTCGTAAACGACATTAGAAAATGGATAAACTATACTCAACCGATCTAGAACTCCCCGCTCTAACTTCTTGTTAGCTTTAATACTTGGAACTATTTTAGGTTGCTTGCGGTTGTTAAACCTTTTTTGACGATAGCGAAGCGGTAGCGAGTCTTCGAGCGTCTGAGCGCGTTTGTTAAACGCGACTTTGCGGTTGATTCGTCTACCGCGACGACCTCTCCGCATCATGCGCCTGTTATCCATGCGTTTGCGCACGTTTTCAAATGGTAGTTCGAGGTGAGCTAACCACAAGGTAAACTTAGCTGATTGCACCCCTATGCCCGTATAAAGCTTTCCTGGGTCCACGCCGATCACAATCGGTTGTAGTTCCGTACCAGCATCTTCAGTTAACTGAATTTGAAAAATTCCTAAGCTGTTATGGACTATGACTGCTTTTCCTTCTTTTAGCCAACGTCTTGCACGGCTGCTTTTGGTTGGCATTAAGGCACGGTGCCCATTTTTTGATAGAACTGCTACTCGATCCATAGAGATAATCCTTTCGAGTAAAGTTTGAAGTCTCCTCGACCAACTAATTACAGATGTCTGGTCTTACCACGGCTCAATAAAAAGCCTTACATTTAATCCCAACTGGAGAAGCATTAGGAGGTGTTAACCGTAATTAGTCTCAGGTCTATTTACTCAAATGTGTCAAGTTTATTCTTGACAATCCCCTAACTTATAGTTAGGGGTCAGTGAAAACTTTTAGTTGTTAATTGTTGGCTTTGCGAAAGTCTGCTATTATCCATTACGCATTCTCTATTCTCTTATGGCAAAAATTTTCCAACTTCATCCTGATAATCCTCAAGTTCGGCGAATAGAGGAGATACAAGCAGTACTGCAACGTGGTGCAGTGATGCTTTACCCCACCGATACAGTTTATGCGATCGGGTGTGATTTAAACGCAAAGTCAGCCGTGGAAAAAGTACGAAAAATCAAGCAGCTAGCAAATGACAAACCATTAACATTTTTATGTTCATCGCTTTCCGATGTAGCAACATATGCTTACGTCAGCGATCCAGCATACCGACTTATGAAGCGCCTGATTCCAGGAGCTTATACTTTTTTACTACCTGCTACCAAGTTAGTGCCACGGCTAGTACAAAATCCCAAGCGCAAAACGACTGGCATTAGAGTGCCAGATAACACAGTGTGCTTAGCGTTATTGAAGGCTTTGAAAAATCCAATTATTTCTACTTCAGCACATTTACCACCAGATGAGGAGACAGATGATGAATTGTTGGGGGGGGAGTCAGAACATCAACTCTCAAAGGTAGAACTGTTTGACAAATTGGACAAATTGGTAGATGTGATTGTAGACACTGGAGAGGAACCTACTTATAAAGTTTCTACCATTTTAGACTTGACAGGAGATGAACCAATTATCACGCGGCGGGGTTTAGGTTGGGAAAAAGTCGCTGCATGGGTGTAAACAGTGCTGGGTGCTGGGTGCGGAGTGAGGAGTGCTGGGTGCTGGGTGCTGGGTGCGGAGTATGGAGTGAGGAGTGAAAAGTGCTGGGTGCTGGGTGCGGAGTATGGAGTGAGGAGTGAAAAGTGCTGGGTGCGAAGTGCGGAGTGTGGAGTGCAGAGTGCGGAGTTGATAAATTTATAACTACTTATTCATAATTCATGATTCCTAATTGAATACACCAGTTTTCAAATTGGCATACTGCTCCCTCACCGAGATAGGTATAACATAAGATGGCAGCAAACGTTGCTACTATAGGGATTTGAAGTGATTCTAGACGCTCACTGATACTTACGTGTGACGCGCTTGATAGTTGCTGGTAAAAAAACCGACACATCAGCGGCACTGTAACTTTTTTTGATTGCTTACAGTCATATAAGAAAGCAGTGCTGGTGGTGCCTCGTTTGGGAATGCCGTTGTTGTTAACCCAAGCGAAACCTCAGTAGTGCTAATGTTACGGTGCATACCTTCCCAACAAAACTTATGAAAGTTAAGCTCGCCAATCTACCGAACTCTACTCCCGCTTTTAACAGCTATGATTCCACCACAGAATTACATTCTAGCATTGATGGTTTGACACAATTTCTTTATGAGGAATTGCAACCTCAAGTGAAAGCAACATCTAAGAGCGTGCAAGCTATAGCAAAGCGTATAGCGACAGAAGTGAAACGTATTTGCGATAAAAGTCCCCGTATCCAAAAATCCGGGCAAGTTAATTCCTGGGAAATTAACTTAGCACGGCATCGCCTGCTAAAATGCTTGCGCTACTACCAACTAGGTTCAAAACAAGGGCGCGTCGAATTACACAGCCATCTTAGTGCAATTGTTTACCGATACGTTGCCCTATCAAACGGAGAATTGGGATTTGAAGCTCGTTACAGCTTGATAGAAGATTTCCTGCAAGCATTTTACCTTGAAGCTATCAAGGCTTTCCGGCGGGAAAACGAATTGGCAGAAGATTATAGCCCACGCACTCAGTTGGAACTTGCAGAATACATAGCCTTTACTGAACAGTATGCCAAGCGCCGGATTAATTTAGCCAGTGCTACAAGTCAGCAGCTAATTATACTACGTGCTCAAGGTTTTGCTCGTCGTCAACCTCAAGAAACCATCCTTGATATTGAAAAGGCGATTGAATCTGCCAAGACAGAAGATGCAGAATCTTATCAGCGTAGCTCGGCTGTACAACAGGTGCGATCGCAAATGATTGCAAAATCTAGTTTTGATCCATCTGAAGATTCGGAACGCGATCGCGTAATCGCAGAATTAACGAAATACCTTGACGATCAAGGGCAACATGACTGTGTGGATTACTTGACATTAAAACTTCAAGATCTTTCAGCGCCAGAAATTGACTCTATTCTCGGAATAACCAGCCGTCAGCGTGACTACCTACAACAGCGTTTTAAATACCATGTGGAAAAATTTTCCCGTACTCACCACTGGCAGTTAGTCCATCAATGGTTGGGTGCAGGTATTGAGCAAAAGTTAGGATTGTCCTCTCAACAGTGGGAAAGCTTTTTCAGTCAACTCTCAGAACAACAGCAGCAAATTTTGCAACTCAAAGGAGCAAAGCATAATGATCAAGCGATCGCCAAAGCACTCAAATGTACTCCCAAACAGTTACAAAAGCGCTGGACTCAATTGTTAGAAATGGCATGGGCTATCCGTAACGGTAACACTGAAATTCAGGCAGGCTAGAGCTACAGTATCTTCCTTTATTAAGATAAGATTGCTAAATTTTTTTAAGCTTTACCCCGTTTGTAAAAATATTACCTATAGATGATTGTCCATTATTATGACTTCGTTTTTGAAAGATTGAAGCTATAAACCAGGGATTATAAGTTCCTGGTTTTATTTTTTCTGTGATCACCATAGTCGTCCCAACACTAATTTTATCAATCAGTTAAGCTGACTATAAGTGTGCGGTTGAGAATAAACATAAATAGGTTTTGAAACGTAAATACTCATAAAAGTCTTACCAATGACAGTTGACAAGTAACAAACGACGATAATGTCTAATTACGTTGATTTGTACCGACCTACTTGTATTACAATTAGACTAAACACGTACATTAAGAAAACGCATAATTTATCACAAGGCAGCTTAAAATCAGATGTTTGATGGATTTTGGGATAACGTCTTTCGCTACCCCCGCTACTTAATTACTATCCTCTTAGGTTTGTTGTTGAACATATTTGCACCATTAGCACCGCTTTTTAAACGCCCAGTCACCTTAATCGCTATATCGAGCTTATTTGTCGGCATTATCGTCTTCGTTTCTCTAACCTTACGTGCAATGCTTGGCTTCAGTACAATTTAGACTGGCGGAAGAAACTGAAAGGTATAGAGATAAGGGAAATGAAGGAAATTGCTTCCTGAATTTCCCTCTTCCCTACTTTCAAGTTGGATATATTTGTAAAGTACAATCCTGTGAGGAGGCGAAACTTTTATGGCTACAAGTCGCCGCGTTTCCCGCGTTGCTGAGCTAATAAAACGGGAAGTTAGCCAAATGCTACTTCACGGTATTAAGGATGATCGTGTCGGTAGTGGAATGGTCAGTGTGACTGATGTAGATGTTTCTGGTGATCTGCAACATGCCAAGATCTATGTCAGCATCTATGGGACACAAGAAGCACAGGCACAAACAATGGCAGGCTTAAAGTCGGCAACACGTTATGTCCGCAGCGAACTGGGGGCTAGGATGAGCTTGCGCCGCACACCAGAGGTGGTGTTTGTTGAAGATCATTCCATAGAACGTGGTAGTAAGGTGCTGACACTGTTGGACAAATTACAGCAAGCTCGCCCTTTAGAAGATCAGGCTAAGAGTACAGATGAAGACTAGGAGTTCTCTGAGGGTGATGAGGAGGCAGTTGAGACTTGGAAATAGCTAATTGTTAACCATTACACATTCCCAGCCAGAGCCATCTCCATCAAAATATTTTGGGAACTGCGTTCTACGTCCGATTCGGGAAGGCGTTGGACGTAGCTACCATCTGATTGCAGATCCCATGCTTGGCGGTTGTCTGTCAACATAATATCTAAGATGTCTTTCAAGTATTTGACTAGACTTGGATCTGCTATAGGAGTGATTGCTTCCACACGTTTATCCAAGTTACGAGGCATCCAGTCCGCACTGCCGATGAATACTTCCTCATGTCCGTTATTGTTAAAGTAGAAGATGCGGGAGTGTTCCAGGTAACGCCCAATAATGCTGATGACTTGAATATTCTCACTTACTCCTTTAACTCCAGGGCGTAGACAGCAAATACCGCGTATAATTAGGTCAATTTTTACCCCAGCTTGAGAAGCTGCGTACAGAGTGTGAATGATTTGCGGATCAACCAATGAATTCATCTTGGCAATAATCCGAGCGGATTTGCCTTTTTGTGCGTTTTCCATCTCACGCTGAATTAAGGAAGTCATGCGCTCGCGTAGATTCACTGGGGCTACTAACAGTTGGCGGTAAGAGTGCTGTCGGGAGAACCCTGTCAAGTAGTTAAACAAATCTGTTAAGTCATATCCCAAGTCTTCTCGGCAACTCAACAACCCTAAGTCAGTGTAAAGTCTGGCAGTTTTTGGATTGTAGTTACCCGTGCCAATGTGGACGTAGCGACGAATGCGATCGCCTTCTTGACGTACCACCAGAACAATTTTTGTATGAGTCTTTAATCCGATGACGCCGTATACCACATGCACACCCGCATTTTCTAACTTGCGTGCCCAGTTAATATTGTTTTGCTCATCAAAGCGGGCTTTAAGTTCCACCAACGCAACGACTTGCTTGCCATTTTCTGCTGCTGCCATCAAAGCTGTGACAATAGGTGAGTCAAAAGAGGTACGGTACAGCGTCATTTTTATTGTCAATACATCTGGATCGGCGGCAGCTTGAATAATAAACTGCTGGACAGATGCCGTGAAGGAGATGTAAGGATGATGTACCATTAAGTCCTGAGTACGAATCACCGAGAAAAAATCTTTGACATCGTCTACAAGCGGTGATGTTGTCTGGCTGCCAAGTTCGTTGATTAATTTCAGGCGAGGATGCATTACAGCAGTCCATGGTCGATCTTTTAGTTCGGGAAGCGGTAATGCCATTAAAGACATTAAATCTTGTAAATTTAGTAACCCCTCCACTCGATAGACATCTGCTTCTGTCAACTTCAGTTCATCCTTCAGCATTTCTACAATTGCGTCAGGAGCAGAGGCTTGAATTTCCAACCGTACCACAAAACCATCGAGACGACGTTTGCGGATTTCCTGTTGGATCGCCAGCAATAAGTCATTTCCTTCATCCTCCTGTATTGGGAAATCGGCATCCCGATTAATTCGGAAGAAGTAATACTCTTGAATTTTCATCCCGTGGAATAACAACTCTAGATTATGAGCAATGACTTGTTCTAGAGGTACGCCAGTCCAAACCCCAAGCTGCTCGTTATGCTGCAACTCTTTTGGAAAGGTAATAAATCGAGGTAAAATGCTGGGCACTTTTACTCTAGCAAAACGCTCGACCATAGTCGTCGGATCTTTGACAACCACTGCCAAATTGAGACTTTGGTTAGAAATTAAGGGAAATGGATGCCCTGTATCAACTGCTAAGGGTGTGAGGACAGGAAAAACACGCTCTTCAAAGTAGCTTTGTAGATAAGATCGTCCCTCTTGAGTGATGTCACTGTAATTGAGAATGCCAATGCCGTATTCAGATAACTTGGGACGCAGTTCTTGCTCAAAGTGACGATGCTGAAGCTTCACGATTTCGCGGAGGCTTTGGCTAATTGCATCTAACTGTTCCTGAGGTGTGCGTCCATCTGGCGTTAATTGGCTGAGTTGTGCTTCTACCTGTTCCTTCAGGGTTGAAACTCGTACCATGAAGAATTCATCTAGGTTGGAGCTAAAAATTGCCATAAACTTCAGACGTTCCAAAAACGGTGTTCGGGAATCTAGTGCTTCATGTAGCACCCGATTATTGAACTCTAGCCAACTCAAATCCCGATTGAAATAATACTGGGGATCACTCAAATTAATGTTTGATTCTGTGTGGTGCTTTTGCTTAGCCATACTTCTATCTATTCTCCAATTTTCCTCTAATCAAACTTACAGCAAAGAATCAGTAATTAGCTTTATTCGTAAA
>JAQYWN010000206.1:5465-10649 GCA_029379265.1 Rhizonema sp. NSF051 | reverse complement strand
CCACACTATATACCAGCTAAAAAATTTGTAGATTTATTAGCTTCCTCAGGTCACTTTCAGATAGAAACTTTGAGGCGAATCAATGGGGCTGTGGCATTTACAACTTTAGGAAAAGTTGAAACCAAAGATATCTTCAGTGGATGTGAGGCGGCTTTCATGTTTGTTATGCCAGCAGACCTATCTCAAGAAAAACAATTCACTCGCTCCTTCTTAAAAGCAGCTGATGAGGCTGGTATCCGGCGGTTGGCATGGGTAGCGCCTGCTTGTCCAGAGGTGAGTGAGTTAGGCAAGAATCTGGCTGAAGCAGAAGCACTGGTACGCTCCCAAGGGGTCGAAACTCTGGTGCTGCGTCATGCTCCCCTATTCTCTTACTTGCTGGATCACAAAAAGAAATTTTAGCGACTCGAAATCACGTTAATAAAGGAAATCTTGTCATTGATTACTCAAACGACAGAGCCTAAAGCCATACTTAACAGCTCTAACCATCGTGAACTCACTTACCAGCAAACGATTCTCTGTTCAGCAGTGATCGGCATTGCTGGAGGGTTGGTTGCAACGGCTTATTACTACCTACTAGAAGCTTGCTTGCATTTGGTGTGGCATACCTTGCCGGACTTCATCACCCCAAAATTTCCAACTGGGTTTTCCGATCAGAACTATGTGTGGATTGTGACCACAATTGGTGGCTTGCTAGTTGGTTTAACCCTGCACTTTATGGGACTTCCTGGTGAAGTCTCGATGGTAGTTGACAAAGTACACGATCCTGGGTGTATTGAGATCCGCCAAACCCCAGCAATGATTGTTGCTTCCTTATTCTCTATCACTGCAGGGGGCAGTGCTGGACCCGAAGCGCCGTTAGTACAAATTATAGGTAGTTTTGGCGGTTGGCTAGGTCAGAAGCTCGGTCTGACCTTGAGTTCAATCCGCGTACTGACCTTCTGCGGCATGAGTTCCGCCCTCGGCGCATTCTTTGGTGCGCCTATTGGTGGTGCCCTCTTCGCTTTAGAAATTCCTCATCGACGAGGACTGGAATACTACGAAGCGCTCACCCCTGCCGTCTTGAGCGCAATTCTCAGCTTTTTTGTGTTTAAACTTAATACGGGGCTGACGATTGGTGGCATATACCACTTTGCCGTTATTCCTCCCCTTGAGTTGATGCATCTGGGCCTTGGCGTAATTCTTGGAGCGATAGGTGCGCTAGTTGCCGCGATCTTTATTGTTCTTTTCCGCAGCATCGGACACTTGAGCGAGTACATTCGCCACCGTGTGATTCTGCTTGCCACGCTAGGAGGTTTATCAATTGGGTTGATTGCTCTAGTTTTTCCTCAAACACTATTTTTTGGGGAAAAAGAGATTGAAACTATTGTAGACACAGGTTCAAAGTTTGGAGTGACGATGTTGCTAATGATTGCCCTTGCTAAAATGCTGGCTATCTGTTGCACCCTCCACTCCGGTTTCCGGGGGGGATTCATCTTCCCTTTATTTTACGTTGGCGCTGCAGTAGGTTTGGCTATTGCTCTAGCTTTTCCACAAATCCATCCGACAATTGGCATGGTTTGCATGATGGCAGCGGTAAATGTGGCAATTACTAAAACGCCAATCAGCACGACGGTGATTCTGAGCGTACTTTCTGGTACGGCGATGATACCAGTGATTGCCATTGCCAGTTTTGTCAGTTTCCTCTTGACCACACAAGTATCTTTGATCAAGACTCAGCGATCGCGTAGCTTTTTGCAATAAAATTTGTGACAGCCTAGCACTCTAAGTAGGTCGATGTCATTAAACTGATATATTTGAAGTCTTACCTTTGTTACTCGTAATGTGTCCACATCCGAATAACTTTCACCGTTTGTTCTTCTTCAATGACTTGGTACACTAATCGGTGTTGAATATTAATTCTGCGCGAGTAATAGCCTTGTAAATCGCCAATTAGTTTTTCGTAAGGGGGAGGAGTTTGAAATAAGTTGTCTTTAAGCACGCATAAAAGAGTAAAAGCTTTTTCTTTTAACCCAGCCGAGGCAACCTTCTTAGCGTCTTTTTCTGCCTGTGAGTGTAAGTACGATCTGCCAAGTACTCACCAATCTATATCCTCAAGCGGTGTGCATTCTGCGACTGGTTCAACCCCACCTTCAAGTATCGAGGAGCGCATTCGGTGGAATTGAGACAAGAAAGAGCGTTTCTTGGATTGCGTTCCAGTCTTCCTCTGAAACAAGTACCGCGTTGTTCCGCTTTCCAGTAATCAGAACTGGTTCATGATCTGCTGCTGCCTCATCAATGAGGTTATAGAGGTTTGATTGTGCTTGTGTAGCGGAGATGGCATTCATTGGCACAGTTTATAAAATACCCCACTTTATTATACGCAATTATGTACATAATGGCAAGTAACGCTCATTTAAGATAGCAATTTTAAATTTGAACGGGAGCAACGGGGGTTGTCGCTTGCTTAAGAAGCAAGTGCGAGCGATCGCGCACTTGTTTGTGGGAGAAGAGTGCATAATGTGGTACATTATAATGTAAAGTAATTGTGGCAAGGAGTCTGCATTGTGTCTCTTAGAGAAGAATGGTATGCCGCTAGAATGCAACGCCAACAGGAAGTTCGTGAACGTCAACAGCAGGTAGCTGTGTTCTTGGAGGAAACACGGATGCATCAGCAGCAAGTCTGGTTTGAACAAGCTCAAGCTAGGGCAGCCTATGTGGCAGCTTTGCGAGATTATGTTTGGGGCACAACTCCTACTCCTTTTCATGACAGTAATATAGGAACTGGGTCAAACAAACCAATAAGCTTCAACTAGATAAGATAGGTAGCTTGAGCGCGATCGCAGGAGTTGCTGACTGATGAACCCAAATCAGTTCTGGCGGATGTTTGAAGACGAATGGTTTACTCCCAAGTATCGCTTAAAAAAGCTGCTAGGTGCGGGATCTTTTGGTGCTGTCTTTCTGGCTGACGATGTAGTTGCTGATCGCGTCATGAGGGAAGTCGCCATCAAAATTTTTTCACATGAAAGTGGACAGCAAGAGCGTCAGATTGCGGAGTTGCAAACAGCTATATCTCTCAAACATCCAGGCTTGCTAGAGGGTTTTAGTCCCGAACAGGGCTGGCTCAAAGGGATTGAGTGTCTTGGTTTAGTTATGGAACTGGCTCAAGAAACCTTAGTCAAGCGATTGCAACAAGGTAGTTTACCTATATCAGAAGTCAACGCTATAGTCAAGAACCTGGCAAGTGCCCTGCATTATTTGCACGAGCGTGGGATTGTGCATCGAGATTTAAAGCCAGCAAATATCATGCGGGTGAGCGGACAATGGAAGCTCACAGATTTTGGAATTTCGCGGCTTTTGGAGAACCGTAATGGCAGCGATACCTCCCCCAGTAACCAGGTAGGAACGATCGCTTATGCACCCCCAGAATCATACATGGGTAAGATTAGTTTAGCCTGGGATTTGTGGTCGTTGGGAGTGGTAATCGTAGAAATGCTGACTGGCTTTCATCCCTTTGCCTGCGAAACCATGCAAGAGATGATGCAGCTGGTAACGAATGAGGTTCTATTACCAACAGAACTGCCTGCTCCTTTTGCCACAATTGTCCAAGGTTGCTTGAAAGACTACAAAAAACGATGGAGTGCTGCCCAAGTTCTCGCAGCACTAGATCCTACCACAGATTTGGGCAGAGTAACGGTATTATTGCCCCTTTCCCCCAGCTTTCGTAAAGTTCTCCCTCCAGGGGCTGAAGCGCAAGGATACGTTTCAATCCCAACTGCTGGGATTCGGATTGAATTGCAGGAATCATTAACAGAGGGCGCTGGGGTATCTGGGAAAGCAGGGGGAGAAAATTGTCCCTTGTCGCCCTTATCTTCTCTGCCCGTTCAACGAGCTAACTATCTTGAACGACTTCCTGGTGGCTCAATGTTGGATATGATTGCCATCAATAGAGGAAGTTTTTTCATGGGAACCTCTACAGAAGACATTGAGAGGGTTTCACGGCTAGAAACCTGGTTTCAACGTAGGGAAGTGGAGAAGTGGTTGCGCCCGGAAATGCCCCAGCATCGGGTAAGTGTACCTACCTTTTTCATGAGTAAGACGCCGATTACTCAGGAGCAATGGCAAGCTGTAATGCAAACTAACCCCTCCCAATTTAGTGGGCTATTGCGTCCAGTGGAAAATGTTTCTTGGTGGGATGCAGTTGAGTTCTGTGATCGCCTAACCCAACTCACAGGCAAACTTTATCGCCTGCCTACCGAAGCAGAGTGGGAATATGCCAGTCGCGCCGGAACCCAAACCCTCTTCAGTTTCGGTAACAGTAAACAATTGCTTCCAAACTATGCCTGGTACACTTGGAACGCCCGCAATAAAACTCAACCCGTAGGACAAAAAAAGCCAAATGCTTGGGGATTGCACGATCTGCACGGGTTAGTTTGGGAATGGTGTGAAGATATCTGGCATGAGAGTCACAATGGCGCACCCACTGATGGTAGTGCTTGGAACGAAGATGGACATCCAACAAAGCACGTAGTAAGGGGTGGCTCTTGGTACAGCTTGGCAGATGATTGTCGCTGTGCCTATCGTTTTTGCTTTGATGCTAGTTTCCGCTACTCTAGCATCGGTTTTCGTGTCCTTGGATCTTGACTGACAAGAGCGTTTGATATTATGAATGACTGGGCAAATTATTCGGATCAATCCCAAGCGAACGCAAGTACTGTGCTAATTGTTTGGCACGAGTTCGTTCAAGTTGTGCAAGTTCATCTGATGTCAAATAGCGATTTCCGCTTTTGTCGTACCAAGACAGGAACTGTTGTGAAATCCCACCAATCTCACCCTGATATCTTCCAATCCCTAATGCGACTTCTGGCACCACTTCCGCCTTGTAGTAAGGATAAATTATGCAGCTTGGTCTTATCTTAATAAGTTTTCACTGTCAATCTACTGTTTCAACATGCCACTCTTCAACTGATAGCTACTACGAATCACTGGGCAAATTATTCGGATCAATCCCAAGCGATATCAAGTACTGCGCTAAATGTTCAGCGCGAGTTCGTTCCTGTTCGGCACGAGTTCGTTCAAGTTGTGCAAGTTCGTCTGATGTCAAATAGCGATTTCCACTTTTGTCGTACCAAGACAGTAATTGTTGTGAAATCCCACCAATCACACCTTGATATCTTCCAATCCCTAATGTGACTTCTGGCATCCAGT
>JAQYWN010000206.1:0-5455 GCA_029379265.1 Rhizonema sp. NSF051 | reverse complement strand
CCACCAATCACACCTTGATATCTTCCAATCCCTAATGTGACTTCTGGCATCCAGTAAGGTTCGCCAATTTGCAATTGATAATTCCCATCCACCAATTTATACACTTCAAACGGTTGATGTTGGTCGCGTCGCCAATACTCTGGGTTATAAATCACGTAGTACAACACACCTAGTTTTGAATATATGTCGAGCTTTTCGTCGTATTCACCTCCGGGTGTGTGAGATACCATTTCTAGAGTGAAAATCGGTACAACTTGATTCTCTTCCCACACAGCGTAGCTTTTCCGCGATTTGCCACCCTTTTTACGTTCTACTCCCAGAGAAAGAAAGCCATCTGGCACTACAGGTACTCTGGGGTTAACTCCGGTAGTATGATAGACTGCCATATCTACCCCAAAGAACCAATCCATTCGCTCCGCCCAGATGGTGGAAAGCAAAAACAGTAAAACGTTTGGTAAAAAGTTCTGATCTTCATTATCCACAGGCGTATCGTCTGAACAAGGTAGTTCATCAGTTGTGGGTAACGCAATTTTGAGATCGGGTGACACCATAGCCGTTGTCAAAGTTAGCGTTCAGTTCTTTTTATTATAAAGAAGTTATGAGTGTTTGCTATGTTCTCGATCTCAGCCCGTTGGATTCAAGAGTTTGAAAAGCACCTGTATCGCCGCCAGCACCTGATTCTATATAGCAACATTCACGATCAATTTCTTTGGCAGGGCAATTATCAGGGCATGGAAGAATTCCTCAATGCCTATTTCCTCAACTTGGGATTTGACCTGATTGTTCGTTACGATCCGGTGGATGGTTTAACCTTTCCCCACTCGGAGATGCGGCAACTGTTTGATGAACTGGCACGGCAGCGATTGGCTCAACAACAACTTGATCGCCTAGGACAGTCTTCTACTCCAACCCCTGCAATTGCCGATCCCATGCAGCCCCCATCCCGTGCTAACCCAGGAGCAATAGTGCAACGGCAAACCAGCACTCACTTGTCGCCAGATGTAGCCTTTAGTCACATGCGGGCGGTGATTTCCCAACCGAAAACTTCAGTGGTGGCGATCATCGATTTGGGAGATATGTTGACTGCCGATCCAGAGCGCTTTCTCGTGGATGAACGTCATCTATTAGCGTTGTTGAAAAAATGTACCTTGGAAGGGGCAGTGATTCGTGAAGGACATCTCCAAGGTTATCGTAACACCCTCATCCTCTTAGCAAGCGATCTCCGCAGAGTACCTGCCTGGTTTTATACTAGTAATCCTTTTGTGGCTTTAGTGCAGGTTTCTCGTCCTAATCAGGAAGAACGTCTTCAATTTATCCTACGTTTTGGTCAACAAGGATTTTATGGGGGAGATCAGATTAATGCCCAACCTTCTAGTCAAGGGCAATCCGATCTTGAACTTGCTGCTGAGGAATTTGCTGCCTTAACTGAAGGCTTTCAGACGATGGATTTAGAGGCTATCCGGCACACTTCTTGGCGAGAAAGCATTCCCCTCAGCCCGAAAACTGTGTTCCGCTTAGTAGATTTCTACAAATTTGGGCAAAGAGATGAACCTTTTGAGAAGATTAGTATAGATAAAATTGCTTATGCTAGAGAAGAACTTTCCCAATCTGTCATCGGTCAACCTCGCGCTGTAGAAGCTGTAACAACTATATTGACTAGCGCTAAAGTGGGCATCAGCTTGAGTAATGTCAGTGGTCGTAACAGCAAGCCAAAAGGAATTTTCTTTTTCGTTGGTCCTACGGGTGTTGGTAAAACTGAGTTAGCAAAATCACTCACGCGCTTTATCTTCGGAGATGAACAAGCGTTTGCCCGTTTTGATATGAGTGAGTATAAAGAAGAACACGCGGCTGAGAAGTTAGCAGGTGCTCCACCTGGTTTCGTTGGTTACGAAGAAGGAGGAATACTGACTAATCGTATCTTGGAGCGTCCTTACAGCATTCTACTGTTTGATGAAATTGAAAAAGCTCATCCCAAAGTTCTCGATAAGTTTCTCCAAATTTTGGAGGATGGTCGTCTCACTGATGGTAAAGGGCAGACAGTTTATTTTAATCAGACTGTCATTATTTTTACGAGTAACATTGGCGCGTCTGATTTGACAGATCCGCAGAATGGTGCTATAATCCGCAATGGAATAATGACAGAAGTGCAAAAGCACGGTGTCAGTTCTTTCACTTATGCTCAGGTAGAGGCTCATTTTCGCTCAGAAGTCCACTGGCACTTCACCAGTCGGATTGGTCGTGCGGAACTGCTGAACCGTCTGGGTGATAGCATTGTGGTATTTGACTTGCTTCGGCCCGAGTTTGTTTGGAAAATAGGCGAGAAGTTTCTCCGACAGTTGGCTGAATCTGCTTGGGACAAATATCGGCTAGTACTGCTGTTTCAGACTTCGGTGCTAGAAGTGTTGAGTGTTATTATGCAGCAGACGGATAACTTGCTATTCGGCGGTCGGCGGATTAAAACTTTATTAGAAACCTTAATTGAACGTCCTCTTAATCGCTGGATTTTTGAGAACTATCCCGATTTCAACATCTTATCTGGAAAGCAGTTAATCATTGGTCTAGGACACAACGGTGTACTATTAGTAACAGAGAATCTATCTCGATAAGCAGTTCGATTGATATGTTCGACTTGCAACTTGCCTGGGATCGCCCTGCCAAAATCAGTTCACAAATCTCGGAGCATGTTTTACGAGTTCGGATTATACCTTCGGGCGATGATGAGCGCACGCGAACTTTACCTTTGCAATTAGCTGTGGCAATAGATACAAGCGCCTCAATGCAAGGTGAAAAGTGGGAACAGGCAAAAGTAGCTTGTGGGGAATTAGTTGCACAGTTACGACTTGGCGATCGCTTATCTCTAGCAGGGTTTGCTGACTGGGTGACTCCTTTGGTGCCTCATCAGAACAACGAAGGCAACCTCCGAACTATTTTGGACACTCTGGTTGCTGAAGGAGTAACCCGAACTGACTTGGCTATGAACTGGATTCGTTCTGTGCCGCCATTGGGTGGAGCAAGGGTAGGAATTCTCATTACAGACGGGCATCCAACCACGGACTCTGGAGAGATTGTGGAGGATGTGAACCCCCTGATTGAGCAAGCCGAGATGATGGCTGCAGTTGGGATTACGCTTTATACGGTAGGATTAGGAGATGCCGCTCACTTCAATACAGCTTTTCTGGTAAGCCTTAGCGACAAAGGGCGAGGTACGTTTATGTATGCCGATAACCCAAAATTGCTGGCAACCCAACTACAAGAACGTTTGCAAGCAGTACAAATGGTTGCTGTTGAAGATGTCATCCTTCAACTAAATCTAGCTGCAGGAGTTAAGCTGAAAAGCTGCTGCCAGTTTCGTCCCGATTACCTCCCTTTGAATGATATTGCCACAGGGGAAATTCGTCTGCCAAACCTGCGAGCAGATACCTCAACAGATGTGTTATTGGCATTGGAAGTGTCGGCGTTGAATCCTAGTCAACTAAGCGGTACTTACACAATTGCACAAATTCAATTGCAGATATTAGATTTTGCGCCTCTGGGGACTGATGCTGCATTACAATTCACTCCTTCCTATCGAGAAGCACAACAAATTAATCTTGAAGTAGATCGCGATCGCCTAGTATGGGACATCAATCGCTTCAGTACAGAATTGGCATCTGTGGACGATCCTCTTCAAACTGGGGAACTACTCAGCCAAATCCAAGCGGCAGCTCTCAAATCTGGGCACCCCGGCATTGCTTTGGAGGCAACGCAGCAACTGGATCACCTATATCAAACAGGCAGACTTAGCGCCCACCAAGCAACAGGCTTACTCAGAGCAACTCGTGAATTGGGAGCAGATTTGTAATGGCTGGTGAGTTTGGTTGTGATCCAATTCCTGGAATAGCTCAGCTTAAACCTGAAACAACCTATTTGCTTGTTCTCAACGGTTCTAAACCGAACGATTCTTTCTCTCTAAATCGGTTGCGATCGCTCATTGGACGTAGCCATCCCCCTCACATTACCGTTGACATTGACTTGAGTACCTATGAGTTGAGCTTTCCTGCTACAATCTCCCGTCACCATGCTGTCATTCAGTGGGCTAACAATAAACTTCAGATTATTGATCTTAATAGCCGCAATGGTACCTTTGTCAATGGGCAGCAACTTACTCCCCTATCTGCCAATCAGCCCTTAGCCCCAGTTGTGCTAACTATGGGTAGTAAAATCCGACTTGGCGATTTAGAGTTGGCAATTGTTGTAGCTGGGTAGAGAAGTAATGTCACACAAAGCTTGCCGTCAGCGTTGGCTGCCTTTATAACTTTTGCCCTGAGCATTGGCATTGTACAAGCAAATCGGCTTCAAGGGAGAGTAACGCGCACTACGAACTAGCTCCTTCCCAAATTGCCGCAGCCGCAAACACCAAGAATAACAACCCGCCGATGGCAGTGACGCTGCGTTCAGAAATTCTTCCAGCAATTAAACGTCCACCCATTACAGCAATCACAGTGCAGATGGTATGTCCCAGGATGGCACCGAGGGTAACGCCTATCGCATTGTTTGACGCTGCTAGTGTGACTGTAGCAATTTGAGTGCGATCACCCCACTCAGCTAGAAAGGTCATGATGAAACTTTCTAACAGGATCACCAGAGTACTACTACTGTTTTTGATATTCTTTTCGCTCTGTTCAACCGCTACCTTTGCCTCTTCTACAACCTCGTTGGCAGCTAGTGCTGACATTTGGCTTGCTTGATAAAGCAGCTTGATACCGAACAGCAGAAACAGTGCAATGGCTGCATAGTGAGTGTATATTTTGGGTAAAAAAGCAATAACCCGTCCAAGCGCAACTGACAGAATCGTCATTGCTGCTAATGCCCCAATAACACCAGCAAAAACTAGCTTTCTCGAATGACGCATTGATAGGATGACGGCAATAAAGAAAGTCTTGTCACCCAACTCAGAAATTGTAATTAGTAATAAACCTGCTGTGAACGCTGCTAACACACTCATTCTCCTCTGAATTGACAATAATTCATCCGAGTGAGCCTGATGAGCGTGCCAACACTTCATCAAGCTCACATTCAGATGTGAACTCAATGAAGGTCTCGCTTTTCAAGCCTATATACTTAACTTAATCCTATTTTTAGATTAAGCTAAATATCAAAAACTTACTACCCAAACCAGGCAAACTGCCAGTATGTTGATTTGGGAAACTGGTTGAGCAAGGCACCAGCAGCTACTCCCCTTCAATCAATATTTATCTTAACATTAATAAACTGAAAAAAGCAAAGTATTTTTCAAAAATTATTTTTAAGAATTTTAAGAGCTATAGCAATCCTAAATGAAATAAGAACAATTGGTATTTTTGTACTAACTTAAAGTTCTTTACCAATCACCAAGAATTTGATTTTCCTCTCGCTGCATTAGTATGAACCCTGTTCGGATCTCAAATAGGATTGCTATATAAGCTTTATATAGAAG